>JAISRZ010000047.1 GCA_031273455.1 Deltaproteobacteria bacterium
CCTTTAAGGCCTAAGGCAAACGCTAAAAAGCGAATACGACAGCGTCAAGAAGGGGCTTTAACGACCAGCGATTCTAATTTTGGCGTCACCATAAATTTTTTCCGCCAATTCGCTCCCGCGCGCCAGGCGCTTCCTTACCTGTTGGCCCCGCTCGTCCTTTTTAGGATCCCCTGTCCGAGGACTTAAATTCCTTAGCTTCTTAGCCTAAATGTTGGTAACTTGGCCTAATGAAGTTTCCAGCCAGCCCCGCCCGGGGCTCGCGTCTGGACAAAAGATAATCTGGCTGGAGAAAAGCGCCACCGAATGATGGCGCTTAAGGGGCCACCTATTGTCGGCTAGCGAACGGTTTTCGCTAAAAGAAATTGTTTTAGGGAACATACCTATTTCTTAGGTGGCGGCGGAAAATCCTTTTGACTCTGAGTATAGCTTTTCCCCTCCAGATAGTTAAAGCCCTTATAAGCGATTTAAGGGCCATTCTAGAGTTGCGCCACTTAGCCTTCCAAAGCGAGGCTATTTTACTGAACGACTATACCATCCAGCCTTTAACCCAAACTTTAAACGAAGTTAAAGAGGAATACGCTAAAGGCCTTATTTTAAAGGCTATAAGCGACGCGGAAACTATCATTGGCTCAGTTTGGGCTTATGAGGAAAATAACACGGCCTATATTGGAAAGTTAGTCGTCCACCCCTCCTTTCGGAACCAAGGGCTCGGGGCCAAATTACTGGCCGCCATTGAGGAAAGCTGTCCGGCCAGAAGATACGAGCTCCACACCACGGACCGGAGCTTAAACAATCTCCATCTGTACCAGAAACTAGGTTACCAAAAGTTTCGGACTGAACCATGGCCTCAGGGCTATTCTTTTGTCTATTTGGAAAAATTTAGTTAGATTTAGATAAATTTAGAAAAACTTAGGGGTTTAAATCCCCTAAGGGCCGAACGATTCGCCCAGCTTTTAGGGCGGCTATTAAAGCCTTAAAGTTGGGGCCTTCAGCCAAAACGTTTAAAAGCTCTAGAGTCTTTTCTTGGCCCATAAGGCCAAAGATCGTCTCTAAGGGGACAAAGGACAAAACCGCGCCCAAGACCAAAGCCAAAGGCTTAACCGCGCATGGCCCAGTTAGAAGAGAATTAGCCAGATTTAAGACTTTTTCCGCGAACTTACGGCGGTCGCCCGCGACTTGGCCTAAAGGGGCTAAGATGAGTTTAACCAGCTCCTCGGGGGTGGGGGTAAACCCTGGGGTAACCCTCGGGGCGGCGGCGGCTTTTAAGGTAAAATCACCCCAAAACTTATCGCCATCCAAGAATTTTCCTAAAGAAACATACTCCACGGAGTACAAAAAGCTCTCTATTGAGGTAAAAACGCTGGCCGGTTTTTTGAGGAACCCCGGCTGAGCCACGTAAATTCTCAGCCAAAAGGTGTCCGGTTTATGGGCTTTAATCACATGTTTATATAATTTTTTAGCCACGCTTATTAAAGCCTCAGTCACTTTCTTTAAATTTTCGAACCCCGCGTAGGTTATATGGATGATTTTTGTGTTATTGACCACTAAGGTGGGCTCGGGGATGGCCGCTTGGATCTCGAAAGCCGTAAGAAGGCTCGATAAATCCGCGATTGACCCAGCCGCGAAATCCGTTATTTCCAGTAATTTAAAAAAAGGCTCTGGAAAAAGCTTAACCAATTCATTTATAACTATATACTCATTTATATGGTAAGAAATTCCCGTATCGTTACTAATATCGCTCATAAATCACCGGATAATAGATTAACAATTAAAAATAATTATTTTGATAACGAGCTAATTAATAACTATAGAAATTTAACTAACTTTAAAAAGTAAGAAAAACCTGAAATTATCGAAAGCTCAAAAAATGGGTTAAGCGGCTAGGCTAGAAATAACCAGGTGGACATAACAGGTGGACATAACCAGTTGGACAAAACCAGGTGGACATTGACCAGAAGAATGTAACCGGGTTGACCCCGCCGGGTGGACCTTATTGGGGGAGGCCAGTCGGAACGCCGACCGTGGCGCTAGAGGTTTTATCGAACATTCTAGGGTAGCCTCTTTTAAGGAAGAGAGCGAATTACCCTATATTATTCCAAGCCTGACCCAAAAGGCCCTCTCATAGTTTTTTTCAGCGTTTTTTGGCGGGAAATTAGTAGAGGGATTACCATACCAACGTTTAACTTTTCCCGGTAACCAAGCGCTTATTGGAGAACTTTAGTTGTTCTTTAGAGTAAGTTTATTCTGGCCTAAGAGCTTTGTCAATAGTTTTTTCGGTCGCTCGAAAGCCCTTAAAAACATTAGATTGGCTAGGGGGTTTAGTCGCCTTCCAAGATATGGTTATTAAAGAAAATTAGCGTCTGGGGATTTCTTAAGGTGGCCTTAAGGAGGCTTTAAGGAGGCCTTAAGGAATCTTGGGGGGGTCAAACATTTTAAAAGGCCCCTGATTATTAATATCCAGAATATTTTTCTCTTAAAAATTATAAAAGTTACATAAAATATAAATTAATTGAACAAATCATTGTTTTAACACATGAAAAACGCTATCTAATTATTTAATCTTTAAAAATAACCCTAAGTCGTTCCGCTTGATTTGTATCCGTTCACGATAATTTTTGACCCCGCCCGGGGAATGACTCGTTATGGACCTTTTTAGAGCCGAAAAAACCTTTAGCTAGCGCGTTTTTAGCTATCGTAACTTGGACCCGTTTGTGGTAGGTTATATAAAGACCTATGGTAAAGATCCCTTAATTTTTCCAAAAGACCAAAAGTCTTAACGGACCTTAGTTCCCGATTAAGGTCACGCGCCCCAACAAATTCGGGGGTATAATGGAGATAACCAATGGCCTTAAAAGATTTGCCTACGGAAGATATACCTTTTACCGAAATAATTGACGATAACTATTTATACGCGGATAAGACCAAATACATATATCAGCTCTTGTTACGCAAGAAAGGTCAATTTTTTTTATCCCGGCCCCGGCGTTTTGGCAAATCCCTTTTGCTTGACACATTGCGTGAGCTTTTCACCGGTAACCGCCAGCGTTTCGAAGGTCTTTGGATTGGTCAGTCCGATTACGACTTTAAAGCGTATCCCACCCTGTTTCTGACTCTTTCAGTAAAATCGGACAATCCTTCCGCCCTTGAGAACGCAATCCTAAATAAGCTTAAGATAGCCACCCCAGAAGGTCTTACGGTTTTGGGGGATACGTCAGATGAGTATTTTGAGAACCTTATAATGGCTCTTCACGCGGAATTTAAGTCTAAAGTAGCGGTCCTCATAGACGAGTATGACGCCCCATTGACCGAAAATTTGGCTAATTTTAGCCAGGCGGGCGACCTGGAGAAGCTACGCGAGAAGCCGCCGCTCAAGGAGTTCGAGGAATACAAAGAGGTCAAGAAAAAGCTCAAGGTCTTCCGCCTGGAAGCTATCCGCGCCGGATTCAAGAAAGCCTGGCGGGAGCGCGACTACGCCGTCATCATCGCCGTGGCCGACAAGATCCCCAACAACGTCCTTTAAGAAGACCCCAAACCGCTCAGGTGGTTCGATCAGGCGGTAACAAGAATGGGAGGCGAATAATGGCAAGAGCGGATTTACTAATTCGCCTTGTCCAATCCGGCATACGGGGAGACAAGGCCAGCTTTAGAAAGGTCGTTGAGGCGATCATCGCCGAAGAACGGACCAAGCGGCACAAGGCGCTGGCCGAGAAACTCGAGGAGTTACTCAACGCCGCTCCGGTTGAACGCCCTGTTACCAATGGCGGTGGTCCCATGCTGGATCAACGCATGGGTAACCTGTTCCATGAGATAACGCCTCAGCGAAAGCTATCCGATCTCATCCTCCCGGATGAGGCGCTACGGATTTGCCAGAGCCTGATTCAGGAGCGGCGCCGGACCGACCTGCTCAGATCTTACAACCTGGAGCCCCGCAACCGCGTGCTTCTGATTGGGCCTCCGGGCAATGGTAAAACATCCCTGGCCGAAGTCATTGCGGAAGCGCTGGCGCTCCCACTGCTTGTGGTTCGCTATGAGAGCGTCGTTGGCGCCTACCTGGGCGAGACCGCTGTCCGCCTTAAGAAACTGTTCGAATACGCCTCCACTCGGAAATGCGTCCTCTTTTTCGATGAGTTTGAAACCCTCGGCAAGGAGCGCGGCGATCCGCACGAGACCGGTGAGATCAAGCGCGTGGTGAGTTCGCTGCTCATGCAGATCGACAACCTGCCGAGCCATGTCATGGTCATCGGAGCGACCAATCATGCCGAACTGCTGGATCGCGCGGTGTGGCGGCGCTTCCAGGTCCGCATGACGCTGCCCGGTCCAAACCGGGCTCGCCTGACAGAGTGGTTCGAAAAGTTCGAACGTCGGATCAAGATCCCACTGGGATACGCGCCTGGCGCTTTGGCCAAACGTCTCCAAGGATCGAATTTCGCGGAAGTCGAAGAGTTCGGCGCGACCGTGTTCCGCCAGTATGTGCTCGAACAACCGAATGCCGACATGAAGGATATCGTATCCAAAACCATCCAAATCTGGTCCGCCAGATCAGTCACCGTAGCGCAACAGGATGAATCGGAGGTAAAAGATGCCTGAACGCCCACTACTCCTTTTCCCGACGCCACAACCGGCTGATTGGACAAAACTGAATCGCAATTCGGTACGCGTTCACAAGCCCAATGTAACGCGACAAGGTCAACGCCTTTCACCGATGTTCAACCAACTACAGTCAGCTTTTGAAGCCCGCAGAGTGGAGCTTCAGCAAAACACCGCGGGTATAGATCTACTTTTTTATATTTTTATCTTTATATTCAAATTGAGCGTTTCTATCGGGATGCTGTTTTGTTGAAGCAAGACTCTTTCGATTAGCCTGTAAACTATAGCCTAAATCCCTTAAAAGCTTTCTTACTGTAGTTTGAGTTACATTAAATCCTTGTGATTTAAGTTCATTTGCGAGAGTTCGAGTACTTTTTAAAGTCCAACGCAATGGCGAGCAAGGATCACCAATTGACATTGGCTCTACCAATTTTTCCAGAGCAGACATGATTTCGGGGAATGTTGTAGTTATAGGTTTACGGCCTCCACCAACAGCGCGAATTTTACCAATGTGAGAATCAGGTTCAGTAGATTCTGATAGTTCACATGGTTGATCAGCAGATAGCTTTTTAAGTTCCTTAATACCACGCGTAATTGTGGTTCTAGCTACACCAGTAGCCCTGAAAACAGCACTTACGCCACCATATCCAATTTCATTGGCTTCTGTGGCGAGAAAAAGCCGTAAAGCCTTCTCATTTAGATGAGGTGAAAGGATTTTAAATTTCCTAAAGATTTTTTCTTCATTATCCATGTACGTATTATAAAACTGTTGCTTCATAAAGTCAAGCGATTTTGAAATATTTGTTATCATTTCTTATTACGTTCTTGCGCCATCAATTTTGTTCTAATAGTTAGGTTTTTAAAGTATTAGTTATGAAATATTAAGGACATATATTGTCGAATTTCATATTTACTACTTCTCATGAATTTAAAAGGAAAAAGGAAATTTTGCATAATAATGTGATCATAAAAAAACATTAAAAATTTTCAAAAGTTGTAGCGCTTATTTTTTACGGCCTCCAACCGCGCCATTCCCTGGCGATGGTCACCAAAAAGCCCGCGTTTCCTAAGATCCGGCTAGCCACCAGCTGGTTCATGTCATTGTCCTCCACCAAGAGGATCCTCGCGCCGACCACGTCTTTAATAGACTCTTTAGCCTGATCCATACCGCTCTGGGCGTCTTTGGCGGCCCTTCGACC
>JAISRZ010000084.1 GCA_031273455.1 Deltaproteobacteria bacterium
GCGTACACAACTTGATCATCCATCCAAGATAGGTACTCTTTAAGGGTTTTTGGGTCAGAAATCACTAGATTGTAACGATCCACAAATTGGGCGAAGCCTTGGTCGGCCTGGTAAAATGATTTTAGTCTAGGGTCCATTTCCACTACCTCTTTTAAAGAAGTTTTACCCTTATGAGCCCGACAGAAAGCCGTCATCCAGCAATGTAGGGGGTTGTTGAAGTCTGGGATGATCTCCAAGAAGCTTGGCAACTCAAGGTGATGGATCTCAAACAAATCCGTCATGCTCTCATGAGGAGCGTCCTTATACATCAATCCCCCGACATGGTGAAAGCCTTTCCCATTTTCCCTAAGCGTATAGTCGAGGATAGTAATAACTATCACCCGGCGCAAACTGTCTATGGTGTCGGGAAGCTTATCGCCTACCTTAGTCTGGGCGTTAAATTCCCTATTGATGTACAATAAAATACGTTCGTTCATTTGAAGAAATACAGCCAATTGAATCTCGACAATGATACGCTCGCCGTTTACCGTGAGCCCCTCCACATCTATGCGGAAACCTCGATTCTTTAGACCCGAGTGGTGGTCACTTTCAGGAGTAACGGTTAAAATTTCGTCAATCAAGACTCCGCCGGAATCCGCTAAAATCGCGTTCACGAGACTTCTAAAAGCCTGACCGCTAAGCTCAACTGACTGGAAAATACCCGTTATCACCGGGTTGGCCAGCGGGGTGATAACTATCTTCTCGGTCAAGCGACTCTTCTTGGTCGAGTCGCTTTTCTTGGTCGAGCGACTCTTTGGGGCGGTGGATTGACCCTTCAAATTATCCTTGGTTTTAAAATCATCCATATGTAAATGTCTTCACCTATACAAACATTCTAACGATAGTAGTATAGCGCCAAAAATAACGCTTTCCAATAGCCTGTATTTGTGTTTTTTTGGTAAGTTCCCCGGTACAGCCATAGAGCGATCCTAAAACGTCCTCATGAAGCCGCTAGTCTGCGCCCGCAGACACATGAAATATACGTTCAATTACAAGTTATTTACGCGCTTATTTATTCGTTTTAGCTTATACTATCACTATTTTAGTTATACTGGCGGTCACTAAAATTTGCCACTCCTTTTCTCCTTTTCCAACTCCTGGAGGTATTTCAGGAAAAGAAGCCAGGAAGCCGCCTTAGGGGTTATTAAAGTGGATAATCTGGGGAAGGGGGAACTCAACCGCCCTTCAAAATCTCTCTTGATCTAGACCGCCCTTAGCCCTAACTTGGTCCCGGCCAACCGCCTTCACGCCTTCTAGCCGCCCCTAGCCCTCTAACCAGCCACCCTCGCGCCTTCTAGCCCCTAGCTTTTTGAACCACCTTAAGCCAAGCCGTCTTTGGGGTTATTAAAGTGGTAAATCTTGGGAAGGGGGAACTCAACCGCCCTTCAAAATATCTCTTGATCCATACCGCCGCTAGCCCCAAGCCAGCCGTCCTCACGCCTTCTAGCCGCCCCTAGCCCCAAACCAGCCACCCTCACGCCTTCTAGCCCCTAGCTTTTTGAACCACCTTAAGCCAAGCCGTCTTTGGGTTATTAAGAGGTTAATCTGGGGAGGGGGGTTCTTCGCCGCCCTCCAAAATCTCTCTTGGTCTATACCGCCACTAACCCCAAACCAGCCGACTTCACGCCTTCTAGCCGCCCCCAAAACCACCCTCAGGCCTTCTAGCCGCCTTAGAACCTCATACAGCCAAGCCGCTTTAGAGGTTATTAAAGAGGATAATCTGGGGAGGGGGTTCTCCGCTGGCTTCAAAATCTCTCCTGGTCAAGACCGTTCCTAGCCCCAAGCCAACCACCTGAAGCCTTCTAGTCGTCTCGGCCCATAGCTGGCCGCCCTCACGCCTTCTAGCCGCCCCTAACCTCCTAACCAGCCGCCCTCGCGCCTTCTAGCCCCTAGCTTTTTGAACCCCCTTAAACCAAGCCGCCTTTGGGGTTATTAAAGAGGTAAATCTTGGGATAAGGGATCTCCGCGGGCCTCCAAATCCTCTCTTAATCCAGACCGCCGCCAGCCCATAGCTACTAGCCCACCGCCTTCTTGATACCTTCAGCCAGCCGCCCTCAGGCCCTTCTAGCCGCTAGCTCGCCGCTTAGCCGCCCTATTACGCCGTATTTTCCCAACTATTAACCCCTAAACGACCAACGGAACGCGGCCTAGAACCTTTCTTCCCAGGCCCGCCATAAAGAAGGCGCTTTCTTAAAGACTTCCATCGCCGTTAATGACCATTTATACCCTCTAATATTACCCTTTAAGCTATTAATAACATCTTCTTTTAAGCCCTAAGCTCCAGAAGCCTTAAGGCTTCCTTGGCCCTTAGAGAACCTAGCCGGAACCCTAGACTGGAACCAATCCCAAAAACCTTCCCGAAAACCCTAGCCCAAAACCAGTCATCGCCCTTAACCGCCCATTTACCGAACATTAATAGGCGATAATTTCGTCTTTCCCCCTTAGAAACCTAGAACCTCCATTAATTGGCCATTAACCCGCCTCTTAACGGTTCTTGACTGGAACCGTTTTGACGTTTTTAAAGGCTCATTTTGGCTCTTATCAAGTCTTTTATAGAGGAATTTTGGCCTTATTTTATGGCCTAATCGCTTCCCTGACCGCCGGAACCCCAAAGCTCTCCTAGGTTTCCATAAGGAGAGGGTCTTAAAAGCCTTATGGGTCTAGAAATCTAAGGCCGTTAAGCCCGTCTTAACCAAAAAGTCGCCCGTCTTATCCGCCTGTCCAGAAAATATTCTGACTTTTTCTAGAAATTTAGAGGTTTTTAGGGTACTATTTAAACAAACGCCAGGACGGCCATGAAGGCCAAGGGGGGCTTTGACCCCTGGTCTGGCCGGCGAATTCCACCTGGCCCCATTACGTCTTACCTAAGGGTCAGGTTTTTTTTCGCCTTAAGCTTAGTAAGAAAGCCCAAATTGGGGTCAGATGTCGGAAACATAAGCCGGTCTTGACATTAAGAATGTCGCTCCTTATAATCGCGACTAATCTTAAGTCAAAACCAATATCTTAAAGGCGCGTTTTTTTTAGGCCCTTTAACGTAAAACCTTCTTAGGTTTTCCTAAGCTTTAAGCCCTTTTTATGGCCGTAAGCTATCTTTGATCCAGCCGCCTAAGGTTAGTTGATTAAGGCCAAGCTAATTATGGTCTAGCTAACCCGGGGGGTTAAGCTATCTAAGGTTAAATTATGGTTTTTGACGCCCTCCATCTGGCCATCATAGTCTTCCTCGTGGCGGCGGCCATTTTCGCGGCCTCGCCTCTTATTATCGCCGCCTTGATCGCCCCGCGAAATAAGGGCGGCGATTACCGAACCCCCTACGAGTGTGGCGTCCGTCCCTTAGGTCGAGCCTGGGACCATTATGGTTTTAACTACCATTTATACGCCCTAGTCTTTATCGCCTTTGACGTGGACGTTTTATACCTCTTCCCGGTCGCCGTCGCCTACCGCGGTCTGCCTGGTTGGCTGCCTTTGATTGAAGTCAGCTTCTTCCTCTTCTTCGTCTTGCTGGCGGTAGTCTATTTTCACGCCAAGGGGGTCTTCGAGTGGCCGCGCCGGAAAAATTACTAGAGCCTAAGGAGCCCCAAGCCCAGTCTTGGGTGGAGCCGCCCCTTATCAACCTCAAACCCATCAACTGGTTCTTTGACGTTAACCGAGCCATGTCCCTTTGGCCCATCACCTTTGGCCTCGCTTGCTGCGCCATTGAGATGATGTCGGCCAGCATGTCCCGTTTTGACATCGCCCGCTTTGGGGCGGAGGTCTTTCGGCCCTCAGCCCGGCAAGCTGACCTTATGATGGTCACGGGCACGGTCACCCGCAAAATGGCCCCAGTGGTGGTCAGGCTGTACGAGCAAATGCCCGCCCCCAAGTACGTCATGGCTTGCGGCAACTGCGCCATCTCGGGTGGGCCCTTTAAGTTTGAGGGGCAATACGGGGTGGTTGAGGGCGTGGACCGGTTATTGCCGGTGGACGTCTACGTGCCCGGTTGCCCACCCCGGCCGGAAGCCATCTTGGAAGGGGTCTTTAAGATCCAAGAGCTCATAACTGGCCGCCGCTTTTGGCCCGAACCCCGGGAGATAGGCGCATGAGCGACCAAAATAAAAACTTAGACGCTAAAAACCTAGACGCTAAAAACCTAGACGCTAAAACCATAGACGCGAAAACCATAGATATAGATAAGTGGCTCAAGGCCTGGAAAGCCCATGGGGCTTATACCTTATCTAAGCACGATCCTCATAAAGACGGGATCGCGGTCTCGGCGTTTTTGCCTTTAACCGCCTTACTGGGCGCGGCTAAAGAGCTGTATCAAAATAAGTTTCTTCTCTTGGATCTAAGCGCTTTAGAGGCTCAAGAAGGTTACGTGGTCACCTACCACTTTGACCATTTAGAGTCTTCCTTCCGCTTAGCCTTTCGGGCTTTAGTCAGCCGGAAAAAACCCTCTTTACCCAGTATCCACCCCATCTTTCCTGGGGCGGAGTGGCATGAAAGGGAAGCTTACGACTTTTTTGGCTTAACCTTTGACCAAAACCCGAACCTCATCCCCTTACTTCTGCCCGATGACTTCGCGGGGCCCCCGCCTTTACGGAAAACCACGGCCGCTTTGGCCCCGATAGCTAAACTAGGGTTACTCGGCCAAGTGGAGATCTTAGACGCCGACTTTGGGGCTTTAATCGGCCAGACCGGAGGGTTAAGCTCATGACCAGCGGCCCTTTAAACATGGTGAACCCTTTCGCGGTTCTGGAAAGCCCGGGGACTTTGGCCGGGGACTTTTACGCCCGCTCCTTTGAGAAAAAAGCTGGGCCTAACCGGGTCATCTTAAACCTTGGCCCCCAGCACCCCAGCACCCACGGGGTTTTACGGGTCTTAGTGGAGCTGGATGGGGAGTACGTGGTCCGAGCTGAGCCAGTTTTAGGCTACTTACACCGCATGCACGAAAAGATGGGCGAGGTTAAAACCCCCTGGCAATACATCCCCAACATGGGGCGGGTGGATTACTTACACCCTTTAGCCTGGAACTGGGCTTTTGTCGGGGCCGCGGAAAAGTTGGCCGGTTTAACCGTCCCGGAGCGAGCCGAGTATTTAAGGGTCATTGGCTGTGAGCTGAACCGGATTGGCTCCCACTTACTGTGGTGGGGGGCCTTTGTCATGGATTTAGGGGGTTTCACCCCCATCCTGTACGCCTTTGAGGAACGGGAAAAGATTAACGACATCCTCCAGATCATCACGGGCTCCCGTTTGACCATGGCCAACTTTCGGTTTGGCGGGGTCATCACCGACGCGGACGACCGGTTCATTGGCCTAATCCAGGAGTTTATCCCCTACTTAAGAAAACGTTTGGTCATGTATAAGGGGTTAGTGACCGATAACGTCATCTTAAGAAGGCGTTTAGAGGGCATTGGGCCTATGGACGTGGATCTGTGCCAACGGTACGGGGCCACCGGGCCCATCTTAAGAGCCGCGGGGTTACCTAGGGATTTACGAAAAGATTGTCCTTACGGGGTTTACCCCAAGTTTAATTTCCCCATCCCCTCTGGGCCCGTTAACGACTCCTTTGGCCGGTATTTAGTGCGGTTAAAGGAGATTGAGACCAGCTTAGACATTGTGGAGCAAGCGGTTAATTCTTTACCTAACGGCCCCATCATGATGGATAAAGCCCCGAAAGTGTCCTTTAAGCTCCCGGCGGGGGAGACTTACTTCGCCGTGGAAGGGGCTAGAGGGCAAATAGGCGTCCACTTGGTGAGCGATGGCGGGAAGAACCCCTATCGGGTTAAGTTAAGGGCCCCGGGGTTTTCCAACCTTTCGCTCTTCGCCGAGGCGGCCAAGGGTTCGCTCTTAGCTGACGCCATCGCTATTTTAGGCAGTCTGGACTTGGTCATCCCCGAGATTGACCGTTAAGTTTGGTCCTTAACCCTCTAGGTTTTTAAGGATTTTGATATGTTTCTGTCTCTCGCCGTCTTTGTCCAGATAATCGTGGCCGTTCTTTTGATTATCGGTCTCATGGTGGCCAACGCCGTGGCCATGGTCTATATGGAGCGCAAAGTCGCTGGGTTTATCCAAAGAAGGCCGGGGCCGTACGAGGTCGGGCCCCGGGGGACCTTACAAGCGGTTTGCGACTCCATGAAGCTTTTGGCTAAGCAGATCTATCGGCCCGGGAACGCGGATCTGATCCTCTATTACTTAGCCCCGATCTTAGCCTTCTTTCCGGTCTTACTCCTTTTTCTGCCCATCCCCTTTGGCCCTTACTTAACCCCTCTACCGGTTAACGATGGGGTGGTCTTAATCTTGGCCTTCGCGGGGTTAGGGGTTTTATCCAACTTATTAGCCGGTTGGGGTTCCAGCAATAAATACAGTTTACTGGGCGCGGCTCGGGCCGTGGCCCAGACCGTGGCTTACGAGATCCCCATGATCCTGGCCCTTTTGGCGGTGGTCCTTTTAAGCGGCTCGATGGATCTAAAGAGCATAACCGAGCAGCAAGGTCAATGGCCTTGGGAATGGAACGTTGTTCTCCAGCCCTTGGCCTTTTTCATTTACTTAATTAGTTTAGTGGCCGAGACCAACCGGGCCCCCTTTGATTTGCCCGAGGCCGAATCAGAGCTGACCGCGGGCTTCCACACCGAGTACTCGGGCATGGGGTTCGCCCTCTTCTTCCTTTCCGAGTACGCCAATATGCTTCTGGTCTCCTTTGTGGCCGCGGTCTTCTTCTTAGGCGGCTATCGGGGGCCCATCGCCGATGGTTTTTGGTGGCTCTTTATTAAAGCTTACCTCCTAATGTTTTTTATGGTCTGGATCCGCTGGACCTTTCCCCGGGTCCGGTTTGACCAGCTTTTAAACTTAAACTGGCGCTGGCTTTTGCCCTTAGGGTTACTTAACCTCTGGCTGACGGCCATTGTGACGAAACTTCTGGTCTAAAACCAGACTGTCTAAGCAGTGGTTTAAGGACGTATATGCTGAAAGCGATCTGGGACAATCTAAAGGGGCTCTATAGCCTATTGGTGGGGATGTCGATCACCGGTCGGTACTTACTAAGCCCGGTGGAAACTATCCACTACCCGCGAAAGGTGGTGGACGACGCCATCTTAACCTCCTTTCGGGGTCCCATCCGGTTAACCTTAGGAAAAAAGAACCCCCAAGAGACCCGTTGCGTCTCCTGTCAGATGTGCGTTAAAGCTTGCCCGGGCGGTTGTTTAACGGTCACTAAAGGCGACACCAAAGCCCCTATAACTTGGCTTTACGACTTTAGCTACTGTTGTTTATGCGGGGCCTGCGTGGAAACCTGCCCAGCCGGGGCCTTGGAGTTTTCCCACAAAGTTTATTGGGTCACCTTAACCCGGGAAGAGCTGATTATGGATCTTTTAAAAGATCTTAAAACCCGCACCGCTGGCCCTAACCCTAACCCCAGCTCTAACCCTAGCCCGGCGAGCCCTCAACCTTCTAGCGTTCCTAAAGACGCGCCTAAGGCCTCGCCCGCCGCCCCAGCTAACCCGGTGGCTAGCCAGACAGCTGACCAGAAAGCTGACCAGAAAGCTGACCAGAAAGCTGGCCCAGTGGCTAGCCCAAACGGTCACCCCGAAGGGGCTAAAGCGGCCCCGAAAGACCCAGGGGCTAGCCCCAACGGTCACCCCGAAGGGGCCCCAGCGGCCTTAAAAGAGCCGGGGGTTTAAAATGAATTCCATTATAGAGCAAATATTACACAATATTGGCCATCTTTTAGATAGTTGTGAAGCCTTTTTAGCCCCCATTTTACCGGGTCAAGGGATCGCGGCCTTAATAGCCTTCTTCTTCTACGTTCTATTATTGCTCGGTGGGGGGTTAACCGCGGTTTTAGCCCGGAACCTAGTCCGGGCCATGCTCGGGTTAGTCATCACCTTTTTGGGCGTGGCTGGGATGTATCTACTCTTAGCCAGCCCCTTTTTGGCTTTGATGCAGTTACTTATCTACATTGGGGCGGTCTGCGTACTTATCTTCTTCGCCATCATGCTGACCAAAAACACCACTGACGGCGAAGAGACCCGTTGCCCGAACCCGATTAACGTTTTATACGCCTTTTTAGCCGCCTTGGCCCCCATAGTCGTAGCCGGGCCCATTATCTATCTCCAGACCCAAACGGATCCGCTTCAGGTCCAAAAGATTCCGGTCCATACCCCGGTGGATAGTGGGGCTAACCTCGGGGAAGGGTTATTGTCCATGGATTTACTTCCCTTCGAGCTTATTTCCATCATCTTATTGGTGGCCATGGCTGGGGCGGTCTTTTTAGCCTTTAAACCCCAAAGGAGCCCGAACTCATGACCTCTTTGACCCTCTTTCTGTGGGCCTCCTTAATCCTTTTGGCCTTGGGTTTGGTGGGTTTAATCACCCGGAGGACCATCGTGGGCATGCTCATCTCGGTGGAGCTATTGTTAAATGGGGCCGGTCTCTCCATTGTGGCCGCGGCCAAAACCTCCTCCACTAACGGTCTAGTGGACATCCACGGGCAACTGGCGGCCCTTTTTGTCATGGGTTTAGCCGCGGCTGAGGCCACCATTGTTTTGGCCATGGTTTTGGTGGCCCAAAGGCGTTTTGGGACCGTGGCCACCGAAGCCATTACCACTATTAAGGGGTCTAAAGCGTGAAAGTCATTGAGTCCTCCCTCATCCTCTGGCCGCTTTTAGTCACCCTAATCGCGCCTTTTTTGGTCTTACTGGCCGGGAAAAAGATTAACGCCCGGGAGTCGGTCTCCTTTGTGGCTGGAACCATCACCTTCGCTTTGGTCTTAAGCTGCGCCCCGACCATCTTAAGCGGGGGGATCTTACGGTACGAGCTCTTCCAGATCCTTCCAGGGATCACCCTCACCATCGCCATGGATGGTTTGGGCTTTATCTTCGCCTTTATCGCCCCTTTTCTCTGGGTCTTAGCCACGAGCTACAATATTGGCTACATGCGGTCATTAAAGGAGCACGCCCAGACCCGTTATTACTTCTGCTTTGGCGTGGCCATCTTTGGGGCCGTGGGCGTGGCTTTGTCGGCCAACGTCTTTACCTTGTATCTTTTTTATGAAGTCATCTCGGTCTTTACTTACCCCCTGGTGGCCCATCACCAAGACGAGGAGGGTTTCGCCGGGGCCAAGAAATATTTAGTCTACTTAATGGGGGCCTCCAAGCTCTTTTTGCTACCGGCCATGGTTTTAACCTATGTCTTAACCGGGACCTTGGATTTTCCCTTAGGCGACATCCACTCGGGGATCTTCTCCAAGGAAGTGGTGGCTAGCCACCCGGATCTGGTTCGTTTGACCTACGTCCTCTTTATCGCCGGGTTAGCTAAAGCCGCTTTAATGCCCCTTCATAACTGGTTGCCCTCGGCCATGGTGGCCCCGACCCCGGTCTCGGCTCTGTTGCACGCGGTGGCCGTGGTTAAAGCCGGGGTTTTCTCGGTCTCCCGGATCATCTTATCCGGCTTTGGGACCGAGACCATGACGACTTTAGGCTTGTCTTTGCCCACGGCCTACTTAGCGGGCTTTACCATAGTCGTGGCCTCCTTAATCGCTTTAACCAAGGACGACATTAAAGCGAGATTAGCTTACTCCACGGTTAGCCAACTGTCTTACGTGGTTTTAGGCGTGGCTTTGGTGGCCCCCATGGCCGTTCAAGGAGGGCTTCTTCACATTGGCCACCACGCCTTTTCCAAGATCACCCTCTTTTTTGGGGCTGGGGCCATTTACGTGGCATCTCATTTGAAGTCCATTAAAAAGATGAATGGCTTAGGTCGGCGCATGCCCTGGACCTTTGGGGCCTTTGGTTTAGCCTCTTTGTCCATGATCGGGGTCCCCCCGGTCTGCGGCTTTGTCTCTAAGTGGTATTTAGTCAATGGAGCCTTACAGCAAGAGCAGCTCATCTTACTCATCGCTTTGCTTGGCTCCACCATCTTAAACGCCGGTTACTTTGTGCCCATCTTTTACCGGGCCTTCTTCTTGGAGCCGGATCCTAGCGTGCCCATAAGTGAATACAAAGAAGCCCCGGTTTGTATGGTGGCCCCCTTGGTGATGACTAGCGTGGTCTCGGTTTTACTGGGCTTTTTCCCGGATATTTTTCAGAATTTCATTCGCGCCTTTGGCGGCTATTAACCGGCCTTTGGCCCACAAATAGGTGTTATCGTGCCCCCCAATGGCCCCCATGGCCCCAATGGCCCCAATGGGTTTTTAGCTAGGTTTCTAGCGGCCCAACTGACCCGCGGTCGAATTAAGTTCTGGCGGATGTTTTTCTTCGCGGTCTTAGCCGTAATCTTGGTTTTGAACCTAGTTATCGCCAACCATCACCCCCACTTTGGCCCAGACGCCAAACCCTTTTTCTGGCCCTTGTTTGGCTTGGTGGTGGGAATAGTATTGGTTATCGTGGTTAAGAAAATCATTCAGCCGCTCATTAAAAAGCCTGAGGACTACTATGGCGACCTCTAGTTTTCTCCATCCCTCGCTCGCCTTTTTAATGATGGCGGTCTTACTCCCCTTCTTGCCCGGATCCAGGCGCTGGAAGTGGCTACTATTGCTTCCGCCCATCTTCGCCATTTACGCGGCCTTTAACAACCAACCCGGGGACCACTACACCCTATCTTGGTTAGGCCAGACCTTAAAATTGGGCCACGTGGATAGCTTATCGGCCATCTTCGCCCAGGTCTTCGCCATCATGAGCTTAGCCGGGCTCATCTATAGCCTCCACGTTAACGACAAAGGTCAGCACATCGCGGCCCTTTTGTACGTGGCCGGCGGTTTTGGTTGTCTGCTGGCGGGCGATTACTTAAGCTTATTCGCTTTTTGGGAGCTGATGAGCTTAGGCTCGACCTTTTTGGTCATGCTCAATCGGACCCGGGAATCGGTTCTCGCGGCCTTTCGGTATTTTCTTTACCACACCTTGGGTGGGCTTATTTTATTGGCCGGGATCCTTTTAAGGTACCGTCTAACTAGCTCCTTTGACTTTGGGCCTATATCCGCCGCTGGGGCCACCTTACCGGATTGGCTCATTTTAATCGGCTTTTCGGTTAACGCGGCGGTGGTGCCTTTACACGCCTGGTTACCGGACGCTTACCCCCGAGGGACGGTGACGGGCTCGGTTTTTATGTGCGCTTTCACCACTAAAACCGCGGTCTACGTCTTGGCTCGGGCTTTTCCGGGATGGGAGATCTTAGCCATCGCCGGAACTATCATGGCGGTGTACGGGGTCTTGTTCGCCTCCATGGAAAACAACGCCCGGCGGATCTTGTCTTACCATATCGTCTCCCAGGTCGGTTACATGGTGGCTGGCATTGGGGTGGGCGCGGCCATGACCATAAACGGGGCCGCGGCCCACGCTTACGCCCACATTCTGTATAAGGGCTTATTGTTTATGGGGGCCGGGGCGGTCTTGTATAGCGCTGGGACCCAGAGGCTGGATGAATTGGGGGGACTGGCGGCCCGCTTACCCTGGGTCATGGTTTTGTACATGGTCGCGGCCTTGTCCATCTCCGGGGCCCCTTTGTTTAACGGCTTTGTCTCCAAAACCATGACCATCGCTGGGGCCGCGGAGGCTGGCCGAACCTGGGTGGCAATAGGCTTGGAGTTAGCCGCGGTGGGCACCTTTATCTCGGTTGGTTTAAAACTCCCCTACTTCGCCTTCTGGGGCGGGAAGCCTACGGACTATAAGCGGGAGTTACGGCCTATCCCAGCCAACATGTACTTAGGCATGGCCATTTTAGCCTTTATGTGCTTATTACAGGGCGTTTACCCCGAGGTTCTGTATCGTTACCTGCCCTTCCCGGAGGTGGCCCATGAGTACCATCCCTGGACGGCCTTTAACGTTTTACAAGCCTCGTCTTTATTAGGGTTCGCTGGGTTGGCCTTCTATCTTCTGAGAAAGGTTATCACCCCGCATAAGGCCTTAAACTTAGACTTTGACCTATTTTACCGGTTGATTGGCCGGGCGGTTCTCTTCTTTGTCTGCCGGCCCCTAGCTTTCTTTGATAACCTCTGGACCAACGTTTATAACGTTATTGGTTTACGGATCTTAAGGGGTTTAGGGTCTTTAACCTCCATCTTTGACCGGAAGGTCATTGACGGGGTGGTGGATGGCTCGGCTAAGGGCGTCAGGTTCATAGGCTGGGTCGGGGCCTTAGCCCAAAGCGGTCGTCTCCAAAGATACTTGGGGCTCGCGGTCATCTTGGCCTTCGCTATCTTTTTGGTCTACTGTCTCTACGGCTCCTTTATAGGGGTCGCTATGGAGAAGACTAATTAAAGTTGGCTGGCGAAGAGCGGCTGGGGCGGAGTTGTTGGTTAAAGGGCCCTGATTAAGACTTGTCAGACTTGAGGGTTAAGATCAGCTGGTTAGGACCGGATAGATAAGACCGGTTGGTTAGGGTCGGCTGGTTTGGGCCGGATGGTTAGGGTCAGTTGGCTAGGACCGGATGGTTAAGACCGGCTGGTTAGAGCCAGATGGTTAAGACCAGATGGTTAGGGCCGGTTGGTTTGGACCGGATTGTTAAGAGGGTTGTTAAAGGGTCAGTGGAGCTTGTTGGCCCGGGCGGTTCGGGCTTTGCGGTGAGGCTCATTACCCCCTAGCCTTGATAGATTAAGGCGAAGAAGGGTTGTTAAAGGGTCAATGGTTGTTGGCCAGAGCGGATCGAACTTTTCGGCGAAGCCCATTACCCCTTGCCTTGATAGGTTGAGGCGAAGAAGGGTCGTTAAAGGGTCAGTGGAGCTTGGCCGGGTGGATCGGGCTTTGCGGTGAAGCCATTATACCTAGCCTTGATAGGTTGAGGCGCAGAGGGTGGTTAAGGGTCAGTGGAGCTTGGCCGGTTGGATCGGGCTTTGCGGTGAGGCTCATTACCTCTTGCCTCGATAGATTAGGCGCAGAAGGTGGTTAAAGGTCAGTGGCGCTTGGCCAGGGCGGATCGAGCTTATCGGTAAGCCATTATCCCTAGCCTCGATAGGTTCAGGCGTAGAGGGTGGTTAAAGGGTTAGTGGAGCTTGGCCGGGCGGATCGAGCTTTTCGGTGAGGCTCATTACCCCTAGCCTTGATAGGTTCAGGCGAAGAAGGGTGGTTAAAGGGTCAATGGTTGTTGGCCGGGCGGAACGAGCTTTTCGGTGAGGCTCATTACCCCTAGCCTTGATAGGTTCAGGCGAAGAAGGTTGTTAAAGGGTCAGTGGAGCTTGGCCGGGCGGATCGAACTTTTCGGTGAGGCTCATTACCTCTAGCCTCGATAGGTTGAGGCGCAGAAGGTGGTTAAAGGGTCAGGGGAGCTTGGCCGGGTGGCTCGGGCTTATCGGTGAGGCTCATTACCCCTAGCCTTGATAGGTTGAAGCGAAGAGGGTCGTTAAAGGGTCAGCGCTTGTTGGCCAGAGCGGATCGGGCTTCGCGGTGAAGCCATTACCCTTAGCCTGGATAGATTAGGGCGAAGAAGGTGGTTAAAGGGTCAGCGCTTGTTGGCCGGGCGGATCGGGCTTTGCGGTGAGGCTCATTATCCCTAGCCTCGATAGGTTGAGGCGAAGAAGGGTTTTTAAAGGTGACAAACCTTGGAAGCCCAAGAAGCCGCCGAACCTTGGAAGCCCTGAAGCTGATCAGCCTTGGAAACCTTGAAGCTGACGAACCTTAACAGCCTAGAAGCCGCCCAGCCTTGACGGCTAAGGGCTTAAAAGCTATTAACCCCTAAAGGGCGACCTTTGAGGGATCTTTTAAAGTTAAACGCCAAAAACTAAAGGCGATAGTGGCTTAAAACCTTAAAAACGGCCCTTTTGGCCAAGTAGACAATTAACCAAAAAGAACTAAAACCGTTTACCCCAAAAATGGACGCGCAATAATGGATTCCAGCCTTAACTACCCGGTTCTCTCCGTCTTGACCTTCTGGCCGTTGGTCGCGGCCATACTATTGGTCTTCGCCCGCTCGGAGCGGGCCACGCGGATCTGGACCCTCATCGCCTCTCTCATTGAAGTCGCTTTGGCTTGGCCATTACTCGCCTTTCAGAAGACCAGCGACTTCCAGTTCCTGGAAAGCTTGCCCTGGGCGCCCGAGTGGGGGTTAACCTATAGCTTAGGGGTGGATGGGATTAGCGTCCTCATGGTCTATCTCTCCATCCTGACCTTGCCCGTCTGCGTTTTGTGCTCCTGGACTTACATTGGGCGTCGGGTTAAAGAGTTCCATGTGGCCCTGTTGTTAATGACCACCGCTTGCGTGGGGGTCTTTTCGGCCTTGGACCTCGTTTTGTTCTATGTCTTCTGGGAAGCCTTGCTTATCCCCATGTACCTCATGATCGCCATCTGGGGCGGGGACGACCGGCGTTACGCCTCCATTAAGTTCTTCTTGTACACCTTAGCTGGCTCCACCTTACTTCTAGTGGCCATCGTGGCCCTAAGAATCAAAGCGGGCACCTTTTATATCCCTGACCTTATGGTCACCCAGTTCCCCTTCAAGTTCCAGTACTGGATCTTTTTGGCTTTCTTTATCGCCTTCGCCATTAAGGTCCCCATGTTCCCCTTCCACACCTGGTTGCCCGCGGCCCACGTCCAAGCCCCGGCGGCGGGTAGCGTGATCTTAGCCGCGGTCCTCTTGAAGATGGGGACTTACGGGTTCTTAAGGTTTTCCTTGCCCATGGCCCCAGCGGCCAGTCTCGAATTCGCCCCTATAATGATCGCCATCTCCGTGGCCTCTATCCTCTACGGCGGGGCCATCGCCTTGGGCCAAAGCGACATTAAAAAGCTGATCGCCTACTCCTCGGTGGCTCACATGGGCTTTGTGACTTTGGGCATCTTTGTCTTTAGCGTCAAAGGGGTTCAAGGGGCCATCTTTCAGATGCTTAACCACGGCATCATCACTGGGGCTCTCTTTACCCTAGTGGGGGCGGTTTACGAGCGGAGTCACTCCAGGGACATCGCTAAAAACTTAGGCTTAGGTAAGTACTTACCGGCCTTTATGTTCTTCTGGGGGCTTTTTGGCTTAGCCTCCTTTGGCTTTCCCGGGACCAATGGCTTTGTGGGGGAGTTTTTGGTCATCGCCGCCGCCTTTGAGGAGAGCGTGGCCATAGGTCTTTTAGTCATCCCCGGGGCTATGCTAGCCGCGGCTTACATTCTAAAAGTCACCTTAAAAATGGCTTGGGGTCAACCAGCCTCGCCCCAAGGGCGCGGCTGGAAGGATCTGAAGAAAAAAGAGTGGGCTTACTTGGCTCTGCCAGCGGTTTTGGTCATTTACCTCGGTTTGGCCCCGAGCGCGGTTTTAAACATCATCACCCCCAGCGTGGAAAGCGCGGTCGCGGGCTTCCATATCCGAAAAGCCTTAGCGGACCCGGTTATCGCGGAGGAAGACTTAAAACCAGTCACTAAAGCGAAGGCCACTAAAGAGACCGCCACCGCTCAAGAGACTGTCGCCGCTCAAGAGACTGTCGCCACTCAAGAGACCGCCGCTCAAGAGACCGTCGCCACTAAAGAAACCGCCCCGGATCTTAGCTTAGACGTTAATAACGTTAAAGCCGCGAGCGACTTAAACCCCGTTAAGACGACCTGGTTAAAGACGTCTTTGACGGAGCCTTTAACGCTAAGCCACGGGGTCTTAAACCCCGCTAAAAGCGGCCCTTATTCGCCCGCCACGGCCTTTAATAACCTTAACCAAGTGGATTACTACTCGCTAACCCTAGATTACGCCGTTGGAGCTGATTTTAACGGTCTTAACGGCTTTAACGGTCTTAACCCGGAGGTTAGCTGGCTTAACCCGGAGATTAGCTCGCTAGCGAGTTTCAGGGCCAAGCGACTTAATCGACAACTGGACTACCTTGTGGACTATAAAGGCGCCTTCAGTCAGAAGGGCGGTTTAACCGAGGAGCTGACCCATGAGCGCTCTTAACTTTCAATGGGCCAGCTTGTGGCCAGAGACCATCTTTTTAGGGGCCATCATCGTTCTCTTTTTGGCGGTCATCGCCCAAAATAGGGCCCCGGCTTTAGCCCTCTTTTTATCGAAAGCCGCTCCCTTAGTGGCCTCTTTAGCCGCGGCCATGATGGCGGTCTGTTCCATGTCCAACGAACCGGTTAGCCTTTTCTTTGACGCTTATCGGGTCGATGGTTTGTCCCAGTTCTTTAAGCTCTTAATCGCGGGCGGGTATTTAGTCGCCTGTTTAAACGCTTGGGCCCCGACTACTTTAGACCCCCCGAAAAGAGCGGATTACTTTTTGTTTTTAACTCTCTCGGCCTGGGGTTTAACCCTTTTAGCCTCGGCCAGTGAGCTCGTGACCATTTACCTAGCTTTAGAGCTCGCCTCTTATTCTTTGTATATCCTGATCCCCACCCGCTCCAAATCCAAAGAGGCCGCGGAGGCGGGGTTAAAGTACATCCTCTTTGGGGCCGCGGCCACGGCTTTGGCTCTGTATGGTCTCTCTTGGATTATCGCGGCCCAGCACACCACCTACTTAAAAGAGTTGACCCAGGCTGACTGGTCTTTAGCCAATCCTTTGGGGACTTTGGGCTTATACCTGTTCTTAGGGGGTATTTTCTTTAAGCTGGCTTTATTCCCCTTCCATTTTTGGTGCCCAGACGTTTACCAGGGAGCCTCCAATGAGACCGCGGCCATTGTGGCCACGCTCCCCAAAATGGGGGCGGTCATTATCCTCATTCGGTTAGCGGTTCTATTAACCCCTGGGGAAACCTTAACCAACTTTTTAGCCTTCTTGGCCGCGGTCTCCATCACCTACGGGAACTTGGCCGCTTTAGTCCAAAAGGACTTAAAAAGGATGCTGGGGTTTTCCTCCGTGGCCCACGCGGGGTATATCCTCGTGGGTCTAGTCTCTAAAACCCCGGAAGGGTTAGCCGCCGCCGCTTTTTACGCCTTAGCCTACCTTCTCATGAACCTCTTGGTCTTCTGGATCATTAGCCGGATCGCCTATGACGGTCGGAACCTGACCTATGACAGCTTAAATGGGTTGGCTAAACGGTCGCCCATCTTGGCTTTGGCTTTAGCCGCCGGGGCTTTTTCCCTAGTGGGTTTACCGCCCACGGTCGGGTTTATCGGGAAGCTGTGGTTATTAACCAGCGCTTGGGGCCATGGTTACGACTGGTTAGTCATTGTGGTCTGCGTCAATAGCGCCATCGCCATCTTTTACTACCTCTCCTTGGTCCGGCACGCTTACACCGAAGAGCCCGCCGAGGACTCGGAAGCTTACGCCACCATCAACCAAACCAATGTCTCGGCCTTTAGTCGCTTAGGGGCTTTAGCCCTAGGGATCCTGGTGGTGGGCTTAGGCGTGGTCCCCAGCCCCGTTTTTGGGGCTATTTTAAAGGCCAGTCGGCAGCTGTTGCCGTAGGGGTTGGAGGGGCGTTAACCGCCTTTGGTTAATCCTCCCCAAAGGGCAATCATCAAAGGGCCATCCCCATGAGGGTAACCGCCTAGCCGCGGGCCTGGGTTGACCAAACATCAGTTTTTCTTAAAAAACGGGCTTCATAGCCCGTTTTTTTATGGCCAGGAACTGAAGGGAACCATGAGGGAATAGAGCCTATTAGATAACTGAGCCACAGCCATACCTCGGAACCCCCCCGGTGAACCCCAGTTGGCCGGAGTCGGTCATTAAGGACCAAGCCTTGAAGGTTGGGTTAAAAGGCTGGAATAGCCCCCTGTGGGTTAAGAGCCAGCCAGTGTTAGGCCATCCTCTTGGGGCGGTCTGAGGCTTAAATTTAGCCGTTTTTTGGGGACAAACTTAGCCGTCAACTCTTGGACAAACTTAGCCGTCAACTCTTGGACAAACTTAGCCGTCAACTCTTGGACAAACTTAGCCGACAACTCTCGGACAAACTTAGCCGTCAAATGGCGGACAAACTTAGCCGTCAACTCTCGGACAAACTTAGCCGTCAACTCTTGGACAAACTTAGCCGTCAAATGGCGGACAAACGAAGCCGGACACTGGCGGACAAACGAAGCCGGACACTGGCGGACAAACGAAGTCGGACACTGGCGGACAAACGAAGTCGGACACTGGCGGACAAACGAAGTCGGACACTGGCGGACAAACGAAGCCGGACACTGGCGGACAAACTTAGCCGTCAAATGGTGGACAAACTAAGCCGTCAAATGGCGGACAAACTTAACCGACAAATGGCGGACAAAATAAGCCGTCAAATGGCGGACAAAATTAGCCGTCAAATGGCGGACAAAATTAGCCGTCAAATGGTGGACAAACGAAATCGTCAACTGGCGGACAAAATTAGCCGTCAACTGGCGGACAAAATTAGCCGTCAAATGGCGGACAAACTAAGCTGTCAAATGGCGGACAAACTAAGTTGGCCACTATCGGACAAGTAAAGTAGACAACTGTTGGACAAACGAAGTCGGCCAGAACATCTCCTCAGGTCTCTTTCGATCTTCAAGTTGACGTTTATTATGAGCTTCCTATGTCGCCCCATCTAGCGCTTTACGCTTGCCCCACCGCCAACCCCAACGTAACTGAAGAAGCTTTAGCCGAGCTCTCTTAAGGCGAATAAGTCACCCCCTACTTTCTGGGAGCCGTGGAGAATTGGCCCAGAGAGCTTCGCTCAGGATGCCAAAGGTCGCCACTGGCCGAAGCCGACCACCTAGATTCGCCAGTTGGTGGGTTCCATAAGCCCACAAGTTAAGCGAGCCATCGTCATAACGCGCGACATCAAAGTAATTAAGAATCCAAAAATCTAAGTAATTAAGTAATTAAGTAATTAAGTAATTAAGAATTTTGATAATTATATTATTAGAAAATTAAACTAGTAAAAAAATAATACGCTGAAAAATGGTTACCTTATCCTGGATGACTAGTTTTATACAAATAATAGCTTATATTTTCTGGTGAGCGTATTTTTTTATCTCCCCTCTTGACATCTTTCTTTAGTTATGGCATACTGAATCTACAATTTATGAATTTTAAATTTTTGAAAGATTTAATTTATCAGTCTTTTTCGGGAGTAAATTTTCAGGGGTTTATTCGGGAGTTTTTTCAGGGGTCAGTCAAGGGAGTCAGAGGAATCAGGGAAATCAGCATGGCGGATATAATAACTTTTTATAGTCCTAAAGGATGCCAAGGGAAAACAATTTTATCAATAAATTACGCTCTTTACTCTAATAGTTGTTTTTTTACTAATGACTGCAATAAACATCAGGTTTTAATTGAAAAATTATTACCTAAAGGCGACTTTAACTACATACATCATAACGACAATAGCGTAGAATTGCCTGATAACAGAGATTCAGTCATTGATTTTAATTATTTTTCAGATGAAAGAATATTTCCGTTAGCTAAAGTAAGTAAAGCATGTGTAATTCCACTTTATTATCAGTCTAACTGGGATCTTGATGCATTTTATTATGCTGTAGAACAAATATCTTATTATAACAACAATATTATAGTTGTATTAAATAATATGGAACATTCTATATCACATAAAATTTATGAAGATCTTAAAAGTAAGCTACCATATCCAATAAGAATAGTTAAAAAATCTATTTATTTGCATTATATATACAATGATGGTCTGACCCCATTTCAAATACAAGGAGTGCCGGGCACCGTCAATAAACCTCTTGACCAATTACGCGATCAACTTAAGGAACTTTTTAACTTAATTGATTTTTATAAAAATAGTGATACAAATGCTATAATTGACTTAAAAAATACTATTAAAACCCCTCCTTTTTCTCTGGATAGTGATAGCGCCACCTCAAACGAAAAGCCTGAAATTAGCCCCGCGCCCAGCGACGCGCTAACTTCCACTGGCCAATTGAGCCAAAATCGTGATGATCAAGTCAGTCCGCTTAAGCCTCTTACCCCTACCGCTATCGTTAAAGCTAACGCTAACGCTACAGCTACCGATAACGATACCACTACAGCTACCGATAACACTACCACTACCGATAACGATAACGCTACCGATAAAGTAACTCAAAAATCTATTTATTTTTCTAAAGATATGAAAGATGATTTAATTCATATTTTATGTAATGAGTCACTAAAATACGATAAAATTATAAAACGTTCGAGTATTATTAGGATTTTAATTAACCAAGGATTTAATAATCTTGATAAAATTGATATACCTAGCTATTTTAACGCTCTATTTTTAGAGGAGAAGGAGCGTTCTTTTTCCGCCCAAGTATGCGTTAAGCTAGCCACCGAAGACGTTCATAAATACAAGGACATTTTTTTTAAAAAAATATTTAGAGACACTTATATTTCATCTTTCGCTACATTTCTTCGACATCTATACTTAATTGGCTTAGAAATATACAAAAAAGATAACGATTCTATATCGTCATCTGTTTGATATTTTAGCGAAACTACTATAAAAGATGGTTAGGTCTTTAAAGGGGATGTCCCCTAAGTCAAGTTCGAAGCTAAATTAGTTTTATTTCGGCGCGATAAAGTCCGCCTGGCTCTATAAGGGACGACTTCGGATCGACCAGAGCGTTTGACTGTTGGCGTTGACTGTTGTGGCGGCTTTGATAAGGGTGAAAAACTTTTAAAAACCTATGACTGAACCTAAAAACGGGCGTTTTCGCCCGTTTTTAGGTTCATAAGAAGTAATACAGTTTAATAATCAGCGTTAATGGTGACCGCGAGCTTCCGGTGAGCCCAGATCTGATAAGCGATGACAATGGGGACGCAGATCAAAGCCACCACCAACATGATGGTTAAAGTCGGCGTGGAGGAAGCGGCCAACTGGATAGTGACCGAGCCCGATTCCGCTAACCTGGAGGGGATAACGTTAGGATACATGCCAATAACGCCGGTCATGGTCAGGGTGAAAATCCCGCCGCACGAGTACAGTAAGGATTTACCCAGGTTAGTTCCCTTATAGAGAGCGTAACCGGATAGGAGGAACAATACCGCGCACAGTAAAGGCAGAGCCAATAGAGGTGGGTTAGAGAAGTAGTTCTTGTAGAGCCCAGCGAAGGCGAAGGTTAAAACCACGTAGACCAAGAAGAAAAATAAGAAGATCGGCCAAACGATCTTAGCCAAGTAAATGGCTTTGTTCTTAAGGTCCCCAATAACCCGCCAACCTAAGTACAAGATCCCGTGAACCATGAACATTAAAACGAAGACCACCCCGCCTAATAAGCAGTAAGGATGGAGGAGGTTTAAGATATTCCCTTGGAACATGAAGAACTGGTTGGCGGTGTCAAACTCTAAAGGAAGACCTCTAAAGAGGTTGGAGAAAGCCACGCCCAGTAAAACCGTGGCCACTAAAGAAGCCAGGGCGATGGTTCCATCGCAGATCCAGCGGAAATGAAGGTTATCCCACTGGAAGCGAAGTTCTGAGCAAACGCCTCTTAAGATTAAACAGAACAATAAAATCATTAAGGGGCTATAAAGACTGGAAAAAAGGACCGCGTAAGCCAAAGGGAACGCCGCGAAAGTCACGCCGCCAGCGGTGATCAGCCAGACTTCATTAGCGTCCCAAAAAGGCCCAGTCACCTGGTGCATGGTCGCGCGCTCTTTTTCGCTAGAGGCCCCTAACAGAGGAACCCACATGGCTATGCCTAGGTCATAACCATCTAGGACGAAATAGACCCCCCAGAGAACTCCCCAGACCACAAACCAGACGATGGGTAGAATAATTTGCCATTCCATGACACTAACCTCCAAAATGGGCCACTAGACGTAGTGCTCAGCCTGGTTTTGGGGACCGCTAATAGCGGACTTGATCATAAGGGTAAACCCAGTGATGGTGATGGCCGCGTAAACGCCAATCATCGCCAAAAGGGTTAAGAGAACCTGGTACCAGGCCACTGGCGGACTGCCAGCCTCAGCGGTGCGCAATAAGCCGAACACCACCCACGGTTGACGGCCCATCTCGGTGACCACCCAGCCCAGCTGTAGGGCCAGGTAAGGTAAGGGTATGATGAGGATAAACACCCACAAACCCCAGCCCAAGCTGGACACCATACTTCGGGCGAAGAAGGCCGCCACGGCCACCAGAAAGAAGAGCGTGCCCAAGCCCACCATCAACCGGAACGAGTAGAAAATCGGCCAGATTAAAGGACGGTCCTCTTTAGGGATGTCCTTTAAGCCCGTGACTTGATAGTCAAAGTCATTATCGGCCAGAAAACTTAAGAACCCGGGTAAAGGCAGGGCCTCAACCACGTTGTTTTCCTCGTCGTTGGTGAAATGGGGGAACTTAATAAGGTGCATGTCAGCGCGGGTTTGGGTCTCCCAGACCGCTTCCATGGCCGCGAACTTGGACTTTTGGTACTTCGCCGTCACTTGGCCGAGCTGATGGCCGGCTAAGATCAGGAGAATGGAGAAAATTAGGGCGAAGGAGGAGCCTAACCTAAAAGCCGTGGAGAAGAACTCCACGTCCCGACCCACGAAGAGGTGCCAGGCCGAAACGCCCATGACCACGAAACCGGTAAGGAGGAAAGCCCCGAAGACCGTGTGGAGGTACATCATCCAGCCGTAGGGGTTGGTTAGAACCTCGGAGAAGCTGGAGAGCTTAGTCACATTATTGACTATCTCGTAGCCCACGGGATGCTGCATGAACCCATTGGCCAACAAGATCCACAGAGCCGAGATGGTGCTGGCGAAAGCCACTAACCAGATGGCCGCTAAGTGGACCTTCTTGGGGACTCTATTCCAGCCAAAGGCCCAGATCCCAATGAAGGTTGACTCTAAGAAAAAGGCCAAGGTGGCCTCAATGGCCAAGAGTGAGCCAAATATATCCCCAACGTATTTGGAGTATAAGGCCCAGTTGGTCCCAAACTGAAACTCCAGGGCGATGCCCGTGACCACTCCCAAAACAAAGTTAATGAGAAAGATCCGGCCCCAGAACTGAGCTTGTTTTTTAAATTTCTCGTCCCCAGTCTTCACATAGCGGGTCTCCATAATAGCGATGAAGAACCCTAAACCTATGGTTAAGGGGACGTAGAAAAAATGAACGATGGTAGCTACGGCGAACTGTAACCGGGATAAAATAATTGGGTCCATCAGGGCCTCCAACTGTTACAGAGAGAAAAGGGACAACAAGGCGCCCTCTTAAATAGAGAGCGATTTTCCCAATTGACGCCAGGTCACAACTTAATAAGCTAAACTTAACGTGAAATTAGTAAAACTTCTTGATCCTAAAATTATTGAATAATTCTTAAGACCGTTAAATTATAGCCTTCTCCTAAAGAACCGTCAATAAAATAATTAGCCTTATTTACCCTTAAAGGTTTCCATTAAAGAGCGAATCCCTTAAACCCTAACCCCGGAATAGTCCTGTCTAATCGCTTTAAGGGGAATCCCTTATGATCGACCGTATAGGCCTCTGGCTTAATTAAGGCTGTCCACGTAAAACTCTAATGATTACAGCTAATAATAGCCTAATCCGTTGGGATAAGCCAGAGGGTTTGGTAAAATATTACCCCAAAAGATCAAACGATTTTTTAACCTTAAACCCTTAGCGTTTAACGAACTCGCCGCGGGAAAGATGAGTTTTTAGAGGGTATGAGAGGGGTTTAAGCGGAATTTAAAAAATTTTAAGTCAGATTATAAGACCCAATAAGGCTCTTTAAGATCCTTTAGAGCGCTTAAAGGTTGATTATGGTCTTAGGTCTAAAGCCAATTTAGCCTAACCTGGCTAACGTTAGGTTATTTAACCCGCGAAAACGTTCGCTAAAATGGGCGGGCCTTGGGGGCGAGCGTCAAGATCAAAAAGTTAGGTTTTTTCGCCGCCGACTGGTTAGACCCTAAAGACCATAGGCTAGCGGTCTTTAGGGTCATTAAAGGTTGAGGTTAGAGGGTTGTTAGGGTTATTGAGCCTTAGGTTCCGGGGTGCCGGCTTCTGGGGTCGCGCCTTCCGGGGCCGCGGTTGCGGTGGCCTCTGGCGGGTTAGCCCCGGTCTCAGTGGCCGCGGGATCGGCGGCTTTGGTCTCTTCGGTTTTAGGGTCGCTAGCCGCTGGTTCGCTAGAAGCTGGCTCGTTAGAAGCTGATTCGCTAGATGCCGGGTCGTTAGAAGCTGGTTCCGCAGTCGCTGGCTCTGGAGTCGCTCCTTCCAACGCTGGGGGAGCTACGGGTTCTTTATTGTCCGACTCTTTAGCTTCCGCTTCTTTAGCTTTAGCTTCTGACTCTTCCTTGTCCTCATCCTTCGGCTCAGACCCTTCCTCGACCTCGGGCTCAGGTTCCTTAGGTTCCTCTAAGTCCATGACTAGACGGATGCCTAAAAAGTTCTGCCGACTATCCGGGGCGTAACCCACTCTACGGGAGACAGTGCAGTTGACGTCAATAAAGTTAAAGGCCCCGCCCCTAGCCATCTTAAAGGTTCCTTCACTGGGGCCTTTAGGATCGGTTACCGGCTCTTCGGTGTACGAACTTAACCAATCGCTAGTCCACTCCCTAACGTTGCCTAAGGTGTCATAAAGACCCCAAGGGTTGGGTTTCAATAAACCGACCGGATGGGTGGTCACCCCGCTATTATTGGTGAACCAGGCGTAATCGCCTAAGTTCACCGGGGCGTCGCCATACTGATAGACCATTTCCGAGCCCGCCCGAGCCGCGTACTCCCACTCGGCCTCCGTGGGCAGCCGAAAGATCTTCCGGCCTTCTTTTTCGTTCAGCTTATCAATGAACTCCATGGCCCGGTCATAGGACACGGTGTCCACTGGATTGCCAGGGCCTTTAAACTTGGAGGCGTTCCGATCCATGACCATGGACCACTGTTTTTGAGTGACCTCAAACCGACCGATAAAATAAGGTTTGGTGATGGTCACCTCATGCTTGGGCAAAGCGTAACTAGTGAACCTTTCTAAACGCGGCTCCGCCCCCATGACAAAGGTCCCGGGTTTAATCAAAACAAACTCTAAACCTAATTCTTTAGCCACCTGGCTAGGCTTATCCTGCCGATACTCCTCTTGGTTGACCGCGGCCTCTGGGGTTTTATCAGAGCCATCTGGGCTTTGGGCCCCAGCTCCGCCTAAGGTGACTAAGCTCAAAGCCCCAGTCAAAAGAACCAAGATAGCCACCCCTAAGCCTAAGCCTTGTAGGCGGGCCAAAGGAAATATTTTTAAGTATTTATAAAGACAATTTAGCAAAATAACACCCGCGTTTTTAATGACCGGCTAAAAGACCGTTAATGGCCATCTTTAGAATAAGAATAAAATAAGAAAGCTATTTCCGCCCCCCCCTTTAATTAAAGAGATAGGTAAGACTTTGGGGGGCTAATAGGTAGAGAAATATGTTTTTAAGGCTTAAGGTTAAGCCTAATATCGCGTTAGACCATGTTAGACCATGCCTTAGGTTATTAGCCAAAGGCCTTAGCCGTAGCTTAAACCTGAGGCTATGGCGGCGACTTGGTCTTAAGCCTTATCTTTGGCCTTGGCCCTTATAGCCTTTGGCTTAAACCGTTAGCTAGGTCGTCAGCCTAGTTTTTGGTCATATATTAAACTTGTTTTTTGACCCTACCCTAACCAACCCGCGTCAAATATTAGCTGATTAAGTTGGGTTTTTAAGCTCTTAAAGGAAAAGCCAAGAGCCAGTATGGGTATTTAATTCTAATCAATGACTCTTTTATGTCCTTATAACTCTTTTAACCGCCACTTAGAGGTCTATTCAGGAGCGTGGTTTAGGGGCGAACTTAAGGTCTGAGCCCCTTTAAACGTATAGCTCTCTAAGGCCTATAAGCCATCAAGGTTAAGCCGTAAGGGCTTTATGCGCCCGATGGCCTCTAACCCTTGATGGTTTTTTCGCTCTTAATGGCTCTAATGGCTCGACATCGGGTCAGTGACAGCCAGATATGTCCAAAAGCTGATAAAAGATTTTGGACATGATCTACAGGACCTTTGTCCAGAGAGAGGGCACCGCCTTGGTCGGGTTAGCGCGCTCGGCCCCGACCCTGGACCATAGACCCTAGAACCTGGACCCTAGATCCCGCCCCTAGCTTGGTCCCTTTTTTTTCTCTACTGGTCCTCTTCAGAAGTATAGCTTTCCGCGCCTGGAATGTTGCGCCTTTAAAGCCTGATTAGCGAATCGTGGACCAAACAAGCTATCTTTTTTTGGACAAAACTCGCTATCCGCCACCCCCTAATGGCTCGACATCGCTTGGAGCCGCTGGAAGCCCCTCTAGGGGTGGTTTTAAACCGCTATAGACCTTTATGGCCTCTGGGGCTTTATCTCCCTTGGACCATTAAAAATTAGGGTTCTTGGTCGCTAGAGGTCTGGGTCTCTAAAGGACTAGGTCTCTATGATTACAGGCCTCTTGAGCGGTCCAGGTCTCTAAGATTACAGGTCTCTTGAGCGGTCCAGGTCTCTAGGATTACAGGTCTCTAGAAGGGTCTAAGCCCCAAAAGAGGTCTTAATCTAACCCAACTAGAAAAACTTAATGGCTAATTAGCTAACCAGCCCCTGGCCAAGTTAGCGAAATAATTGAAATAATGTCGCCTAAAACTATCTGGTCGTTCTCCAAACTATCTAAGCCACGAACAATATTCAAAAAACTGGGGAAAGGCGGTCATGTTTTGGGATTAGAGGGTTCCCACAAATATTTTACAAATAAATAGGGAAAAAGCCAATAAGCTAATAGGCTTGATTAAGCCTTTTCCGGGGGGTTAAAGAAATCAGCCCCCTAAGAAAACAGCCGCGCTTAAAGAAACATTAAAGAAACAGCCCTGGCCGTTAAAGGCCTTTTTTCTTTAGGCGCAAGGTATAACTCCCTTAACAGCCAAAATCCTTAGCCTTACGTCTAAAGAAAAGGAAAAAGGGTTAGCCTTTGACATTCCGCTAATTTAAGAGTATATTAGCTCATAGTTTTTGATAAGGCAAGGTAAGAATAAGAAATTTAAAATTATCAGTAATAACCACCAAACATGAAATTGAATTTCAATATCATAAATAAACCTCACCATAAAGGCGTATCCTTTACGTCTATTCCTCAATAATTTCACCTTTTACGCTTAAGGTAAACCTCTTTTCCTTAAGTCGTCATCCTTACTAAATTTTTGATCCGTAAATCTATCTAGAACTTCTAGTAAGTTTTTATTTTTCTTTTTAACAATCTATTTCTCCCCCGACCTCTAATCGGGATAACCATATTTAGAGGATTTATGGGTCATTATTGGATACGCCACCATAAAAAAGCGCTTACGGCTTTCCCCATTGAGGCGTCAATGACCTTGGAGCGTCAATCTTTATCCTTGGTCCCTATGGACCAAGAGGCGTATAGTCACCGGGTTCATCGCTCTTTGGCTTTCGCTCAAGACCTGGAACCCCCTTCCTCCACCCTAACCCCGGAGGAGATCTTAACCTTCTTTCAAGACCTGGAAACCCGCCTCTCCAACGCCTTAATGTTAATCCCCAGTAACCCGGCCACCCCAGAGCTAAGGGAAAAACGCCGGGAATTGATGCTGGACTGGGCTTTTATCCACAATGAGACGGAAAAGCTCTACTTGGAGCATCCCTGGCTCTGCCCAGTTCCAGTCATGGTCTTAAGACGTTTAACCCCAACCGAGAAAACGGCTTTGGAGAGCTTAAAACGCCGTAGCCAAGGCGGCTCCACTGATCTAGTGGGTTTTTTAGAGGAATTTCGGCCCTTCACTAAGTTTTTGGACCAAAGTCAGCCCCATAACGCTCGCGAGCTTTTGGGGCGGCTAGAAGGCCAGGTCGGTCGGTTGGAAGCCCTTTTAACAGATTTCCATCGTCAAGTGACGAACTGGCCGGACTAAATACACCATCCCTAACCTTTTCTCGCCTCTGGTTAGCCAATTAGGCTAACCCCTTAACAACGGCCCTGTTTTTTTTCTTCGTCATTTTTCCTTAAACATAAGTGCCAAAATAAGCCCAAATTTTGGAGCGTAAAGACTAAAACTTAAACTTTGGTTAAAAACCATAATCTCTGGGGGTCAGGACCATTGGTCCTGACCCCTTTTCTATCAGACCGAAAGCCAATAGCCTTATTCAACGCTTCCCAGAAACTTCGCCCCCTACAACCTTTAACGAACGGCTCACCGGGCGACTCTGAGCGGACCACCGAACGACTCTGAGTGGACCAAGGGCGGATTTTAACAACTCCTGGGTAATAACCTACAATAGCGTCTAATAACATATAATAGCATTTAATAACCTCTAATTACCGAATATTTTAAAGATCCCCTACCCTTTCGCGTGGGAAATTATTTGGGGGTTAAAAGACGCTCTTTCATAATTTTCTTGGCCGTGATCTTATACGGTCATTAGAGTCAAGAAGTTTAATAAGGTTAATAAAAGGGGGGCGTAATCCGGTTATTAAGGGGCTACGGATAAGCTTGGATGGTTGCTAGTCTTTGGTTCCTAACTTATAATGCTCCTGACTAAAGCGCCTGATGGCCAGTTTTCTTCTTTCCGTCAACCGTTTAAGACGTTTTTTTGGCGGCTTAGGGCCATCTTTGGCCTTTAGGGTTAAAGGGTCCGGTTTTCGGGTCTAGAACTGTCCACTGGCCACCAATGGCGATCCAACTTGTAAGATAGCTCATTAAGATATAATTAACTAACAATGGCCCACTTTAATAGACCATTAGATAGTGAGTAGAGAGGCTCGTTTATGCCGCGTAAAATCCCCTTGGACACGAACCAGCTGGAGATTGAGACCCTAGGCCCCACCAAGATTAATTCCCCTCTTTTGGGCAATATCCAAGAGGGGTTCATAAATGACGAGTCCATCGCCTGGGAAGCTTTCACCGATGACTCGCAGCGCATTCTGATGGACGCGACTTTAGCCTCCATCGCCCGGTTCAAAGAGGAGAACCAGACTCCGGCCAGCTTCGAGCAGGCCGGGGCTCGCCGGAAGATCTACTTTGACCCCTCCAAGGTCAGAGCCGGGATTTTAACCGCTGGCGGTCTTTGCCCGGGGTTAAACGATGTCATTCGCTCTTTGGTCATGACCCTTTACTATCGTTACCGGGTCAGAAACATTTTAGGCATTAAGTACGGGTATCAAGGGCTCATTCCCACCTTTGGCCACAGTCTGGTTCAGTTGGACCCAACCTTTGTGTCGGAGATCCACCAGTTTGGCGGAACCATCCTAGGCTCCTCTAGGGGCAACCAATCCATTGAGGAATTAGTTGACTCTTTAGAGCGCCTCAACATGAACATCCTTTTCTGCATTGGCGGGGATGGGACCTTAAGAGGGGCTCACGCCGTCTGCGCGGAGATTAAAAAACGGGGTTTAAAGATCTCCTTAGTTGGCATCCCCAAGACCATTGACAACGACATTAGCCTTGTCTCCCGCTCTTTTGGTTTTGAGACCGCCGTGTCTGTGGCCACCGGGGTTATTAGAAGCGCCCACACGGAAGCCTTAGGGGCTCCCTTTGGGGTAGGGTTAGTTAAGCTTATGGGTCGGGACTCGGGCTTTATCGCGGCCACCGCCGCTTTAGCCTTAGGCGACGCTAACTACGTATTGATTCCCGAGGTGGATTTTGACGTGGAGGGCCCCGGCGGGTTACTGGATCGGCTGATGGAGCGCTTAAAGTCCAGAGGTCACGCGGTCTTGGTGGTGGCGGAAGGAGCCGGACAAAAGCTCTTCGCCACTGGGGAGACCTTAAAAGACGCCTCCGGCAACGTTCTCCATAATGACATCGGTCAATACTTAGCTGACCGGATCAAGACCTACTTTAAGAGCAAGAACCAGGAACTTAACCTTAAGTACATTGACCCCAGCTACATCATACGAAGCGCTCCGGCCAACTCCAGCGATCAGGTTTTTTGTAGCTTTTTAGGGCAAAAAGCCGTCCACGCGGCCATGGCCGGGAAAACCAATCTTTTAATCGGCCAATGGAACGACCACTTTGTCCACGTGCCCATCCACATGGCCATTTCCCAGCGGAAAAAGGTCGATCCCATGGGTGAGCTGTGGAATAGCGTCCTGGAAAGAACCGGTCAACCCGACTTAGTGGCTAAAAAGGGGTAAATAACCCCTTATACCCTGAGCTGTAAAGGCCCTCGCGATTAATGAGCGCCCTTTTTAGGGCGCTCAAGGGACTTAATCCATATTTTAGGCGTTCTTAAGACTGGAAGTGCCCTTAGAAACGCCAGCCCTTTTTGGGGTGAATCTGACTAAGCTGATAAGCTGAGATCAATTCTGAGCATAAAATAGTAAAATAGCCTTGGCCTTACAAGATAGACCCCTTTTTGGCCCCCTTAAACACCCCTAAAAGTGGGTGTAGAGCCACAAAGTGGGAGTAGAGCCCTTAACCCGCGCTTACCCCTTTTACCTAGCCAGAGTTTACAAGTTATCTTGAGAGAAAACAGTAACTCATTAAAATTATTGAATTTTTTTGAGTTGTCTTGTAGCTAAACCCTTTCCTATTTCCGGGCGTATCTTCTTAGATCGTACTCCGCGATATACGTTGCGATGGGAAGTGAAATTTCGCAAAAAACCGGAACAGCTAAAAACCGGAACCACTTTCGATTTTTCGTGTCGCTATTTTGCGCTATTTTGCTCTTCCCCTTGACAGGTACCTGTTGACAGGTACCTTTGACAGGTACCTTGATATGTTGATAAGTGATAATATAAAGCAAAACAAGAATTAATTATTCTATTTAATTTAAATCTTAGCTATAACACTGTATAAAAAATATTTTTTTATAAATATTGTATTTTATATCTAAATATAAGCAAAAAAATTTTTAATTATAAGTTTGTTTACGTTTTTAAAGGTAATTTTTAATAGTTTTTTTTAATTTTCAACTAATAATAGATTTTATTTTTGTATTTACTTTGTATTAGAGAAAAATTTTATGTTTACAAAAATTGATCTAAAAAATTTTAAATGCTTTTCTGAATTTTCTATTGATAATTTTAGGCAAATTACATTAATTTCTGGCGCAAACAATGCTGGTAAAACAACATTATTAGAAGCGATTCATTTAGCTTATTCTTCTTTAATACCAAATATATTTTTTGATATTAATATCACAAGATATAATAGAGAAATTGTCTATTCTCCTATGTTTTTATGGGAGCATTTATTTTCTAAAACAAATACAAATAGCTCTATAATTATATCAACTAACGAAAAAGACTCTACTAATCAGGTTAAAATATTTAAAAAAGCACTATCAAACACATTTTTTAACGAAACACATAAGATATCACCTATTATTCGCCTTGATAGATTGAATAATTATTCCCTTGTCTGTGAACATACTTTGGAAAATGAAACTAAAGAAGGTATATACACTGCTAATGAAAATTGTATTACTTTAAACACACCCTATAACAATTTTGCGAATAAAATATTTTCTGTTTATTTACCGGCTAACTCTCAATTTAAAATTGATATTTTACTAAATTGGTTTGACTATCTTCAATTAAATGGCAAAAAAGCAAATTTAATTTCTATTTTAAAAAAAATAGATAGTAATATTTGCGATATTTTTGTAATTAATCAATCTGAAAAACCTAGTATCATTTGCTATAGTGATAATATTGGATCATTACCGCTTAAATCATTAGGCGGTGGTTTAAATAGACTATTTTTATATGCGTTAGCAATTATTTCTAATCCTAATAGCATAATATTAATTGATGAGATTGATAATAGTTACCGTTATGATTTTATAAAAGATTTTTGGACAATAATTATCGAACTCGCAGTTGATTATAATTGCCAAATTATCGCGACTACGCATAGCTATGAATGTATAAATGGCGCTTTTGACGCCTCAAAATCTTTTGAAAATAAATATTTATCTTTCATAAGAATTGATAATAATGACCAAATACCCAGAGCGGTCAGCTACACCGATGATGACTTAGAATTTGCGGTAAAAAGGAATTTTGAAATTCGTTAAAATTAGTTATGAATAAAATAGAAGACAGAAAAAATATTGAGTTTAATAAGTCTCATTTAATTGTTTGTGAATTATATAGATAATAAAATATTTATTATAGCTATACTAAATTATTTTAAAAATCAAAAAGATAACTTTAAGGATGAATTATGCGATATTCATGTTGTAGAGGCGCAAGGAATTAAGAAATTAGGGCTTGTTTTAAAGAAACATTCTTGATAGGCTTTTAAAGGCTTATTGAAACTACCTCGATCTCGCGTAGAGCGTAGAGCCCAACCTCTTTTCAAAAAATTATGGTGTTCTATTTTACTTAACATATCGCCCTATATATAAGATAATTAATAACTTAAAGAAAAGCGAATATTGTATTGACACTTTATTTTATAGTGATAATATATTAATAGCATCAAAATAATTAATCAGTATTTCACTTAAATTAAAAAATTATAATCATTTAAAAACAATAAATCTGCGAAATAAATAATTAAAGCAAAAACATAAACCAATAGATATACTTTTAGCAATAATATTATTTACACCGCAGTTTATAAAAAAAGAAGTAAATAAAATATCTAATAAACAAACTACTGCAACGCAAGCAATATAAACTAATAGTTCAATATATCCTTTCCACCATCTAGATAAATGTTTAAATATTAAAATAATACAAAGTAAATAATTACATAAAGCAGCTAAAGCGAGGGCAATTATGATTGTGTATAAAAACTCACAATAATTAATTAATACAGAAAATGTTATAATATTAGTCAAAGCACTAAGACTATTTATAATAAAATAAAGCAAAATGTGCATCGGCAAGGGCGCCCGGTAAGCCCCATAGTGTAAAATACAATAAATTGCCCTTAACCCATCCAGCCAGCCAATTTTTTTTCCTTCTTCATAGGAGCGGGGATTGTAGGAAATAGCGCATTCATATACTCTGCACTTGTTTTCGGAAATTAAAGCGGTAATTTCTGGTTCAAACCCAAATCTATTTTCTTTGAATTGCGGAGCTAATTTTTGTATAACATCCTTTTTAAAAAGTTTATAACATGTTTCCATATCTGTAATACCAAGATCTGTAAACATATTAGAAAAAAAAGTCAGAAATTTATTCATACAAGTGTGCCAAAAATAAAGTATCCGGCGAGTTTCAGGTTGTAAATAGCGTGATCCGTAGACGACGTCCGCAACGCCATTTTTTAATGGCTCAAGTAATTTTAAGTAATCAATAGGGTTATATTCAACGTCCGCGTCTTGGACGCCTACGTAATCTCCTGTGGCGCTCAAAAAGCCTGTGCGTAGGGCGGCTCCTTTGCCCATGTTTACTTCATGCTTCAAAACTTTAACTTCTGGATATCGCTTTTCTAGATTATAAGCGATGTTTAAACTATTATCCTTAGAGCAATCATCAACTATTATTAATTCTAAGTTAATATTATGATTTTTAAGTTCCATAATACGTTGAATACATTGTTCTAATGTATTCTCTTCATTGTAGCATGGTATTATTAGTGATAAATTTTCCATAATATTTAACAGCCAATGATGTGTATTAAATTATAAACGACTAGGTCGTTCTAAATTTTACGAAGGATCTTGACTATACCCTGACGAGGACTGACATCTCGCTGGTATAGTGCCGTAATAGTGCTACATACAAATAACTTAATCATATAAACATTTTAAATGCCATATATATATTATTTATATTAGCGTAATCAAATGGTATATAACCTTGTATAATTCCTTTTAGAAATACTAAATTTATTATTACCAAAATAATAAGTATTGTTGTAAATATTTTTAGACTATTTCGTAATATAAAATTTTTCTTCTTAGATATTTGTGATAAATAATTAAAATTTATAATCAATCCAATGGCTAATAATCCGAGAATATCAGCGTATTCTCTTTGCCCAAAACTTCCACCATACCACCACCAACTCCAACTGGAACACATGTATATCTTAAATAACAAGAAAATAAATAATGAAAATCTCCATTTACTAGCTAAAGGATCTTTTATAAATATTGCTAAGTAACCAAATAACCATAATGGTGTCCAAAAAAATAATCCTTTATGAACACTAAATGTAAAATTAAGAATTTGCGGATTTGTCCAATTAAAAAATTGACCAGATTCGCTATATAAATTGATTAACCATCTACCTGTATGTGTATACCACCAATACGCTTGAGGAAAAAATGCTACTAACGATACAAATAATGATATAATAAAGTATGGCAAATATTTAAATAATCTTTGCTTTATTTCATTTAAATCTTTCACATTATACAATAAAAACACTATAACAAATAAACAATTTTGCAATCTTGTCATTGTTATTATTCCAATAAGAATTCCTATAAGAAGAGAATAATAAAATTTTATTTTTCCTTCTAATGAATAAAAAACTGGAATTAAATATAAAAATATTGAAAGTAAAGCGAAAGAATAAATATGAGTATAATTTAACCCCCAAGAGCCTGAAGCATAAAATAATAAATTTGTTCCAAATATAATACACAAAATAATTATAATTCTATTTTTATAATTTGTTAAATTATAAATCAATTTATAAATAAAATAAATACCTATTATAAAATAAAAAGCTGATGATATAGCGCTGAAAAGTTGAAATATATCATTTAAACCTTCTCTAAGATGGAGCGAGGCTAAATTGCTGATTGAACGAGCCATAAGAAAAAATGGCGTCTCCAGAAGGGCGACACCAATTGGATATACATTCCCAACGCGACCGTTTTCCAGATTTACGGAAGTCGCTGCGCCTACAGCCTGAAATCCTTCAATAAAGATCTCCTGAAGATATAAATAATAGCCAGCTCCATCGTTCGTTATAAATATTCTTTGAGCGGAGTTTGATCGAGGAGTATAGGGAACGATACCTATAGGAGTAAAATCAACAATAAAATAGCACGATAATCCACATAAAATTAGTATAAATTTAACTTTATTACCTTTAGTGTAAATAAATAATAATAAAGATAATATAAATATAATAAAAAGAATTGTATCAAGTGTTTTTATCAAAAAATTAGAAAATAATTTCTTTTGTACTGGATAATATGGCGCGGAAAAAGATAACCAACCTTGAGCCTCGGAACTGTCGCCTTTTGTAATTATTCTAAATTTAAATAATGTATTAGGTGATAAATTTATAATTTGAGTGTTGTAATATAATCTACTAACACCATGAACTGGTAATTGATAAATTTGATTATTTGCGCCTTCAATAAATATTTGTAGTTCTTCAGCATTATTTTTTAAATAATGATGTCCTAGCCATCCCCCTATATCAACGGCAAAATCTTTATCCGCTATATACCATGGGGACTTAAATGACCCTTTAAATCTACCGTTAACAAATTTTGAAGAATAATAGGTTCTCTGATCATCGATTGTTATAAAACTTTCGTTAATATTTGTGTCGCTATCATCTGCAATTGTGACCTGTTGAGGTGGTACAATTGACTGTAAATGTAAAATATAAAGGCATAGCAATAATAACAAACATAAAACAGCTATATACAATAATTTATTATCTATATATTCAATAAAACGAATACTATTGTCTTTTATAAGCTTCTTTTTATTAATTACAGTTGAATTAGAAATAATATTTCTCATAAAAACCAACCAATCGTTAAAAAATAAACAAAATTAATAAACTATTATTAAGATAATATGAATATATTAGAAAATATATCTTCACAAAAATCTAATAAACTGAAAAATCTAGAAAGACAATATATCGTAATTATTATATAATTATCAATTTATTTCATCAAATTATTAACCTATCTGATAGTATTTAAACCCAATTTTTTCTATTTGTATTTTATTATACTGATTTCTTCCATCGAAAATAATATGTTGTTTCATTAATTTTATCATTTCATCAAAATCAGGACAGGAAAATTCTTTCCATTCAGTGATTAAAAGAAGCGCGTCTACACTTTTTATCGCGTCATATTTACTATTATAGTATTCTATATTATAATTATTTTTAAAATAGTATTTTTTTGCTATTTCAATTGATTTAGGGTCATAAACTTTTAATTTAGCTCCTAAAGAAGTAAGTTTATTGATAATCTCAATTGACGGAGCTTCTCGCATGTCATCAGTGCCAGGTTTGAACGCCAATCCCCAAATTCCCAGACAAATATGGTTTAACTTAGCTCCGAAGCGCTTTATAACTTTCTCAGCTAGAACTAATTTTTGGTTTTGGTTGACAAGCTCCACAGATTCAAGAAGTCGCGGTGTGTACCCGTTTTCATTAGCGGTGTGGATCAATGCCTGAACGTCTTTGGGGAAACAACTACCGCCATAGCCGCAACCAGGGTAAATATAAGAATATCCGATACGGGAATCGCTACCAATCCCTATACGAACTTTATTGACGTCAGCGTGGACTATTTCGCAAATGTTAGCTATTTCATTCATAAACGAAATTTTTGTGGCTAAAAAAGCGTTTGAAGCGTACTTTGTCATTTCCGCTGAATTATTATCCATTATTAATAAATTATTGCTTTTAATTGTAAAATGAGCATATAATTCTTTCATTACAGCAATCGCATCTTCATTACTGGAGCCAATAACCACCCGATCAGGCTTTAAAAAATCGTTTAACGCGGCCCCTTCCCTTAAAAATTCAGGATTGGAAATAACATCCACTTTTAAATCTTTTTCCCGTAATTTAAGTTCAGCGTGTATTGTTTGGCGAACTAATTCGGACGTTCCAATAGGGACAGTCGATTTGTTAATTACGTACAAATTCTTTTCCGTTAAGCGACCAATTTCCTTGGCCACCTCTAAGACATGGGAAAGATCAGCTCGTCCATCCTCCGCCTGAGGAGTGCCTACAGCTATAAAGCATAAGTCACATCGAAACAGAGCGACTTTTAGATCAGTCGTAAAAGATAGTGAGCCTTTGGATAAGTTATTCTTAATAACTTCTTCTAATCCTGGTTCATAAATAGGAAGTTTGCCGTCATTTAAGATTTCTATTTTGTTTTTATCCGAATCAACGCAAATAACCTGGTTTCCCATTTCCGAGAACCCTGCCCCACACACGAGACCAACATACCCTGAGCCAACAACCGTTATGTTCATCTAACCATCCCTCTGGAGAACAATTCGTCAAAATATTTCGCTGTGCGCCTTAAGCCTTCGGGCAACTGGATCTTGGGGGTCCAGCCTAGTTCTTTTTGAGCCAGACTGATGTCAGGCCGTCTTTGGCGTGGATCATCCATAGGCAACGGTTTATAAATAATTTTACTTTTTTTACCGATAATATCTTGAACTAATTCAGCTAATTCAATAATAGTAAATTCATTTGGATTTCCTATGTTTATAGGACCTGTAAAAGTATCAGATGTATTCATCATCAAAACTAAAGCATCAATTAAATCATCACAATAACAAAAACTTCTTGTTTGTTCTCCATTCCCATAAATAGTGATGGGATGGCCTAAAAGAGCTTGCGTAACAAAATTACTGATAACACGACCATCGTCAGGATCCATTCTAGGACCGTAAGTATTGAATATTCTTACGACTTTTATTTTAATGTTGTAAAAACGGTGAAAATCAAAAAATAGCGTTTCCGCCCCTCGCTTTCCCTCGTCATAGCAAGCCCTGACGCCAATGGTATTAACCAAGCCGCGATAGCTTTCAGTTTGGGGGCTAATTTCTGGATCGCCATAAATTTCAGAAGTGGAAGCCTGGAATATTTTAGCGTTCAATCGGCGAGCCTCTTCTAAAAGGTTAAGAGAACCTAATATTGATGTTTTAAAAGTCCGAATTGGATCTTTTTGATACTGAGGAGGGCTTGCAGGGCATGCCAAATTATAAATTTCATCAGCATCAAATTTGATTGGGTCGATTAAATCATGATAAATAAATTTAAAATTAATGTTATCAATTAAATGTGATATATTTTTCTCTTTACCTGTATATAAATTATCAATTCCAATAATATAATTTCCTAATGACATTAATTTATCACATAAATGTGAGCCTAAAAAACCTGCTACCCCTGAAATAATTATTTTTTTCATTTTAAACGATTCTTTTCGAATATATTATTGTATAAACATAAATATTAAAGCATATAACAATTTCTTTTAGCCAATTAAAATAATTAATCTTTAAACTAATTTTATATTTTAAAGGAGACCAATCATCACACGATGAAAATATTCTACGACTTATGAATGCTAAATATAAGAACGCTATGCACACGGTTAAATTACTGGTGAAGCGCTCAAAAACAACGATATTTTTTTTAATTTTAGACAATAAAACTGAACTTTGGTGGTTAGATAATTTGAATTTAATGGAAGAAGGATAAAAATTTTGAAATGAATAGGTGAAATTTATAATAATATACAAAATACAGTATATTTTAATATTATTTTTTAAATATACAAATACAGAAAAATATTGTTTAAAATAGTATTTATACTTAAGAAATTGGTTGGTTAGAGAATTAGAGAGAGAGAGCGCACGCATGAATCGTGCCAACTTCATATCAGACAAATTCAGGCAACTTATAAATTGGGAACGCATCCTGGTCGGAATTCTAAGGGCTTGTCTATCTTTATATTTCATCATTTTTATTAAAATAACGGCCTAAATATCAAGATTAAACATGATAAAGCCGAATAACTACCTTTGAAAACAACCAGTTTTTTGGACTTTTGGCGGAAGCGTCTGAGATAAAGAAACCTTTGTCCTGAAAAAAAACAAAGTATCAAGATCAGCTTTTTTTACATTACAGGACTTTCATTGGATTGTCAAAAGAAAGATTTTCCCTTCATCCCGACACGGAGCAACAAGATATAAAAGAGTTTTTCTAACCTCGCGGTCTTTCTCAGTTCTGTTCACATCGATGTCGCCTACTGAGCGCCTACCTTCCCCAATAGCTTAGGTAGGGAGACAACCATCTAGCCTCGCCAAGCCTCCGACACCACTTCGTTTTTTACCGCGCCACTTAGGTTTTGATAACCGCGAAGGTGGCTACCAGAGGAGTTTTGAGCTGTCGCCACAGATAAACATCGCCGGATTCATGCCTGAGCCCTCTATGGTTACCGGAGTTCTACGTCTCTTATCCTGACTCCAAAATTGACAAGGTCCACTTACCCTTTATGATGACATATAAACAAAACAAAATATAAGCCAGAAGGTAGGGCCTTGACTTCTAGTTCTGTAGATAGGCTAAGCCTAGCCAGGCGGCTTATGGCTCCGCGTCTAAGGGTCTATCTAGGTGATTCACGCCTTCAGGCAGATACGGTTTCAGGGTCGCGAGCCAGACCTGATAGGCCAAAGGGGTTATATGGACCCCATCATAGGTCAAAGCTTGGGGTAATTCCCCGTCTGGCCCAACTAAGGGGGTGAAGAGGTCAATAAAGGGTAACCCTTTTTTTCCAGCCGCCTTAGCCAACTCGGTATTGACCACCCTTATGTACGCGTTAGATAAACGATGGGGTCGGTGGCTAAAGTAAGACTCCCGAACCGGGATTAAGGAGCAAACGTAGATCTTAACTTTAGGAATCTTTTCTGTCAGCTCGGCCCAGATCCGCTCATGCCTTTGGACAATATCCTCGGCGGAAAAGTTATTCCCCAGATCATTAATCCCCACTTGGAGATAAATCCGGTCTGGGTTTAACTTGACCACTTCGTCCAAACGACCCCAAAGGCTCATGGTGGTGTCCCCGACCACCCCCAGGTTAAAGACCTTAGCCTTAGTGGCGATTTGGACGAACTTATCGCCCCCAAAAGTTAGACTATCGCCTAAAAGGACCAAAGTCTCGCCGTAACCTATAGCTGGGGAAACGACTAAGGTCATTAGAAAGAGCGCGAGGCTAAATGCCCAGACCTTCATTAAACCACTCCACTCCTCGCTTATAGCCATTCCCCCGACTATCACGGCCATTTATCTCACGACCATTGCCATTCTTCCCGTCTTTTAGCCTAATCTGGGAAAAGAAGAAGACCGAGATGGGCACCCCTAAGAGCATGCCCCAGATCCCCATAAGGCTATGGGCGATGTAGAGAATCATTAGGGTGATGACCGGGTTTAGCTTCATGACCGCTGAGACGATCCTGGGGTTTAAGACGTAAGCCTCTAAGGCGTGGATAAAGACGATTAAACCCAAAACCTCCATAACCATCTTAGTTCCGCCCACGTTGACGGCCACTAAGGCTATGGGGACCGAGGACATTAAAACCCCTAAAACCGGCACTAACCCACAGCAAAAGACAATGATGCTTAATAAGGCCGTGGTTCCGGTGCCGATAATGGTTAACCCAATGTAGGTCAAAAAGGTGTTGATGGTGGAGATATAGATCTGGGCCCGAAAATTCTCGCCCACCACCTGGGCGAATTTAATGACGTTGGTGGCCGTCTCCTCGTAAATCACCTGGACTTTAGTGTACCTTAACCGCCTAACTTTCTGGATTAGATCCGGTAAGTCCAGCATGATGAGAAAACTAAAGAGCATGGCGATAAAGAACCAGGATAAGTACTTCCAAGCCATGCCCAAAGTCGATCGGCCAAACTTTAAGCCTAAGCTGGTTAAAGCCTCTGGGGTGATGGTGGCCCGGACCTGGTCGATCCCGGATTTAAAGTAGGGGTAAGACTCGGTCAGTTGGTCCAAAGAGGCGTTAACCCCGGCTAAGATGACCGGGAGCGACTCCATGAAGTGCTTGGCCTCAGTTAAGATCCGGGGGAAAATGAAGCGCAAGAACCAAACCACCAGACAGAAAAACACCACATAGATAACAAAGACAAAAAACTTACGCCGACTTTTAGTGACCCGATGGAAGTTTTTAGACAGACTGTGGGTGATAAAACTCATAATAAAAGTTATGAATATCAGCCCAAACATAGCCCGCATCAGATAAAGAAGGGCGAAAAAAAAGATCCAGATAAGGATAACCCGATTGACTCGGGCGAATTCATTGACGCTAAAAGCCATGGTCTTTCCAATAAGGAGGTGGCCGCTAAGGAGGGGTTACCCCTCCTTAGCGGCTAAGAGTATTTGGACTAAAGGACTTTAAGGATAGGTTATTAGATAACCCGATTGATGACCACGCCCACCGAGGCTTGGTCGGCTATCTGGGCCACCTGCCCCAGAGCGTTGTAGTTCTGGGGCAGATAATCCCCGGCGTGATAGCTTTTCTGGGCGTCGGCCAAGGAACTGTAGTTCTGCTTGGTGAGATCCGGGATATGGCCATTTAAGTGCCGCCCCACGGAGACCGGGGCGATCTGGGGAGACAGGTAGGTGGTCCTTTGCATGGGCCCCACCGAGTTGTGGGCCATGGCTTGGGCTTCGCTGCGGGTTAAAAGCTGCGAGACGTTGGTTCTCTCCGAGTGCTGAGCCGTCTTGTAAGTCGCCGCCGCCGCGATGGAGGAGAGATTGCCTCGATTGACCGGGCCGATCATAAAGCTCCCTCCTTACTTGGGAATATCGCCCACGTGGAACTCCACGCGGCGGTTTTTGGCCCGGTTCTCTTCCGTGTCATTGGGGGCGATAGGCCGGGTCTTGCCAAAAGAGACGACTTTCAGTTTTTCCGCTGGGGCCCCGAATTTAACCAGTAAATCCCGAACCGCCTCAGCCCGACGGCGACCTAACTCCATATTGTAGGTGTCCGTCCCCTTGTCGTCCGTATGGCCAGCGATGACCACCTCGGACAGTTGGGGGTTCTTAATGAGGATCTCCGCCGCGGCTTTTAGCCGCGGCTGGAAGGAGTATTTAACCTCAGCTTTGTCAAAGTCGAAAAACTGGGAAAAAGCGGCGATCCAACAACCGCGCCCATCCACCGGGGCTCCACGGGGGGTGTTGGGGCATTGGTCGCGCTCATCGCAGACCCCGTCCGCGTCACTGTCCCGGCAAGGGGGCAAATCTCGCGGTCCGAAGATGAGGGACATCATCCTCTCAAACTCGGTCTCGCTATCTAGTATAGTACAGATATCCCAAGCCTCGCCACCCCCGGCTTTAGCCACGTCCTCGGCCAGTTTGGCCGCGCCTTTGGCGTGGGAGACGTAAAAGGCGTAAACCCTAGTGTCTTGGCCATATTTCTGGCGAATAGATCTGGCTTTCCCCACCGGATCGCCTGGATCCGCCGTTTCCTCAAAGTCCGAGACCATGAAGATAGCCCGGGGGTTAGTCATGGCCGCCAATTCCGCCTCGGTGGCGTTTAGAGCTGAGCCAAAGGGCGAAATGGAGTCGGCCGCGTACAACCGCTCAATAGCCGTCTCTAACCCACCTCGGTCATAGGTCTGGGGCCCAAAGTATAAAGTGGTGTAATCCTTCCTCGTCCAAGCCCGTTTATAGCCAAAGACCCTTAAAGCCGCCATATAGGGGTGACTGGGGATCCTTTGGTTCATTTTTCTCAAAAGAGTGGTGGCCGCTTCCTCTTTAACTAACCGACCTGAGCAAGGGGACAGATCCCGCATGCTGGAGGACAGATCCGAAAGAATGACAAACCCTTGAATCTTCATGGGGCCAGTGGGTTTAGCCGGAATAATGGTGGCCCCACTCGAAGAAGTGGTTAAAGGAAGCTCCGCGCTCGCCTGAGGGTCTTGGCCTAAGACCGGGGTGTTCGAGGGGATGGAATCGTCCCCAACCCTAGTCGGCGGTTTGGCTGGCGTGGGGGTCACGGCGACCGGGGCTGGCTCCGGGATTGGCGGCGGAGCGACCGGGGTTGGAGTTTGAGCTGGAGCTTGAGCGGTTGACTGACTAGGCGCGGCTCCGCCGCGCGGAGCTCCCCAGTTATTGTCAGACTCATTCGGCGGCGGCCAATCAGCCGGGTTAGTGTTCCCGGTCACCGGCGGGGTTTCTTTCTGAACTGGCCAATACTCTTGATTGGTGGCCGGAGAGCCTGGGGTTGGTTGGGCTGGTTGAGTTGGCTGAGCCGCTTGGGTTGTCGCGGCTGGGGGCGTAGCCCCAACCGCCGGGCTGTCCGCTCGGGCTGGAGAGCTGGGAGCCGCGTTCGCCTGGACTTGGCCTTCTTTACGGACAAAATACTCTTTAATGAGTTTTTGGCTCTTCAAGGCTTCCGCCGCGGCTTTAGCCTCATTGGCGGTGTCAAAGGGGCCCATGTAGACGCGGTAGCGTAAACCCGCGCCCGGGACCTCTTCCGCTCTTTGGAAAGAGGGCACGCCTTGGGCCATGAGATTATCCGCCTCAGTCCGAGCCGCGCTTTCCGTGGCTAAGGACATGATCTGGGCCACGTATTTTTCTTGAGCCAGAGCCTTATCTGAGAAGGTTAGGCCTAATAAGACTAGGACTAAAAAGAAAAAGAGTTGTTTAAGGGAAACGCCGCTAACCCCAAAACCCCATAGACCCCAACGACCCAGCGCCAACCTATTATCGCCCATAACCCCAGAACCTGTGACCATCCGTGGCCGAAATAGCCATGATCAAAAAAAGGGAGCCTTAAGCTCCCCGCCAATAAGCCCAATCGCCGCTTTAGATAGAGCCAAGAGAAACAAATTTGTTAACCAAAAATATGGAAAATCCCTTGACCAAAAAGCGAGGATCCCAAAGAAGAAAGCCAACCAGAATTTTTCCCTAAAAGAGGAAAAAGGCCAGCTAGGCGGTGAACAGTTATACAGTCTTTATAAAGAAAAAACAAGGGAACCAAAGTGATTTTGATTATATCTCAAAACTACCTGTCTGTCCAGAAATTTAAACAAAAAGCGGTAGTTTGGCCTTAGCGAAGGAGGTTTCTAAGCGGCAAGCTTAATGTCAATTGAAGCGATAATTTTCTTTAATCTGTAATTTCAAATTTTATTTTACTTAATAACGCTGTTTAAGTCTATAAATAGTTGTATTAATTTTATTATATATTTTTTAAGTTTTTTAATATTGTTTTATCGCAATAATAAAGCGTATTGTCTGTTTTTAAAGGAAGTGAGCCGTTTGCGATGGCGGAAAAGAGATCTTGTTCTTAAAGGATGTAAGCCCCTTGGCGGTCGCGGAAAAGCGACATGGTTCTTAAAGGAAGTGAGCCGCTTGGACCCCTTGGCGGTCGCGGAAAAGCGACTGGGTTCTCAAATAAAGTGAGCCACTTGGACCGCTTGACGGCGGCGGTAGAGCTACTGGGTTCTCAAATGAAGTGAGCCACTTGGACCGCTTGACGACGGAGGTAGAGCGACTGGGTTCTCAAATGAAGTAAGCCACTTGGACCGCTTGACGGCGGAGGAAAAGCGACTAAGTTCTCAAATGAAGTGAGCCACTTGGACCACTTGGCGGTCGCGGAAAAACGACTGGGTTCTCAAATGAAGTGAGCCACTTGGACCGCTTGACGGCGGAGGTAAAGCGACTGGGTTCTCAAATGAAGTAAGCCACTTGGACGGTCGCGGAAAAGCGACCTGGTTCTTAAAGAAAGTGAGCCGCTTGGCAGTTCTTGGTCCCTAAAGTCTAAAGATCCACCAAGAAAATTAATTGAGGTAAAGTTGAATCTAACGCGCCCGCAAAGACCTTTGTTTTTGAGATTAACCATCATAAATATCTAATAATTTCCGCATGTTACCTTTTAGTTGTCAATCTTTTAACCTTTTCTCCCAAGGGCTCTTTTGGGGGTTGAGACGCGTATTTTGTTGAAGCCAGGGGAAAAAAATACAATATCTATGGACAACCGGAAAATTTTAGTCTATATTTGTCTCAAATTTTCCACCTTTGTCTTTTGAGTATCTTCTTTTCAAAACTCGTAAATCTTTATGTAAAAATAATATAACGCGCTAAATAGGATTGTATAGATTACTATAGACGACAAATTATCAGTATCGTTAGGAGGTTAGAGAAAGGTATGGGCAAGTTTTTGGGAGCGGGGGCCAACCAATCGCCAGCGGCGATAGAATACCAACCGAGCGACAACTACCCGGTGGAAGTGACTCAGACGGATTTATCCCCAACGGAAATAAACCCAACGGATTTATCCCCAGCGGAAACATCTGGTAAGAGCCGGCGCGGAGGTAACGCCTCTTTAACGATCAAAGATCGTCTTTCTCGGCTAACCTTTTCCGCCAGCGTCAAACTCTTGGGGCCTAATGGTCGCGAGCTTTTAACCCAACAGCTTTCTAGGTATGGCCATCATTCCATCAGCGAAGACGATTACCGCTTGTCCGATGAGGCTTTCGAGGTTGACGTTCAAGACGCCCGAGTGACTTTTTACCTCACTGGGCCCAACGGTTTTTTACATTACCGTTGCGACGAGTGCCATAACGAGGCCCCTTTGGGCTGTGAGCACGCGGCCGCCGCTTTGGCCTTTGTTTTAGAGGAAAAGGTGACTTTAGGGCTAGCCGCGCCGCCGCCGGAAAGGGTTCCATTGGAAAAGCTCTCGGAAGAGGAACTGGTGGAGCGGGCCATCACGGAAAGACGGGAAAAAGTCGATTCCGAGAACTTAACCATAACCTCTAAGCCCAAAAGGGGTATCTGGGGCGACTATCAAGTCGTTAACCCCAAGTCTGGCGGGAACTACCGGGTCTCTTTTCGGGGTTTTCGAAGCGGCGAAGTTTTCTGTGAGTGCCCGGACTTTAAGGTCAATGGCTTAGGTCTCTGTAAGCACACCCTAGCGGTTGAGGGCTATCTTTCTAAGTCTAAGCGGCAAATGGTCCCGGTGGCCCCTTGGGAACCCACGGAAGTGGAGGTTTATCTAGACTACACAGTTCAGCCAGCGGCCTTAAGAGTTCAGGCGCCCAAGTCTTTAAGTAAGAGCGCCCAAGATATTATCGCCCCATACCTTAACCAACCGGTTAAAAACGCCACTGAGCTGGTTCGAGCCATCGCCGCCATTGAGAGCGAGGGCGAGGAGATCACGGTCTTTCCGGACGCTTTGGAGCGTCTGGAATTGGGCTTGTACCGGGAAAGGCTCGCTAAACTGACGGAGGCCATTAAAAGGGACCCAGGTAACCATCCTTTAAGAACGAGTCTTTTAAAGGTTGAGCTTTTGCCCTACCAGATGGCGGGTATCGCCTTCGCCGCCGCGGCTGGGCGGGTTATCCTCGCTGACGACATGGGTTTAGGCAAGACCATCCAAGGGGTGGGTTTAGCTGAGCTTTTGGCCCGAGAGGAAGGCCTACGTAAAGTTCTTATTGTCTGCCCGGCGAGCTTAAAATCCCAGTGGCAAGATGAGATTGAAAGGTTCTGCGACCGCTCCTCAACTCTCATCTTAGGCGCGGCTAAGGATCGTTCGGGACAGTACAATGGCGATAGTTTCTTCACCATCTGCAATTATGAGCAAGTGAATCGGGATAAACGCTATGTTATGAGCGTGGATTGGGACCTATTAATCTTGGACGAGGCTCAAAGGGTCAAGAACTGGGAGACCGCCACCCACCGGTCCGTGGCCGAGATCAAAAGCCGCCATCTGCTCCTTCTAACCGGCACCCCTTTAGAAAACAGCCTGGGTGAGCTTTTCACCTTGGTTAGGCTAGTGGACCCTGAGATTTTAGGGCCAGCCTTTCGGTTCCTAAACGCCCATAAGGAAACGGACGACAGAGGAAAGCTTTTAGCCTGGCGCGGCTTAAACGAGGTTAAAGCCGCCTTAGCCCCGGTCTTCTTACGGCGGACTCGTGAGGAGGTGATGAAGGAGCTACCGCCCAGGCAAGTTGAGATAATTCGGGTTCCCGTCACAGAGGAGCAACAGGGGATTCACGATCATCAGATGCGGATGATAAAGCGGATCATCATGAAGCCATATCTAACGGAAATGGATTTTCTCCGTCTAAAAAAGCACCTTCTTATGGCTCGCCTGGCCGCCAACTCCACTTACTTAGCGGAAAAGATCTTACCTGGGGTATCCAGCAAGATTGACGAGTTTAAGGAGCTTATGGCTCGGCTAGCCTTGGAAGAGGAGCGCAAGATTGTCGTCTTTTCCGAGTGGACCAGCATGTTGGACTTAGTGGAGACGGAGTTAAAGAAACTGTCCATAACTTGGGTCCGCCTGGATGGGAGCGTTCCTCAGACCAAAAGAAAGGCCTTGGTCAAGAGTTTTACGGAAAACCCGGCCATGAGGGTCTTTTTAGCCACTAACGCTGGCTCCACTGGCTTAAACCTCCAAGCCGCCGACACGGTGGTCAACTTGGATCTTCCTTGGAACCCGGCCATTTTGGATCAAAGGATCGGTCGGGTCCACCGTATGGGCCAGACCCGGATGGTTCAAGTTTTCCTACTAGTGACCGCCGACACCATTGAGGAAAGGCTTTTGGATCTTCTCGGGGCCAAGAGCGTCCTAGCTCAAGCGGCCTTAGATTTGGAAAGCGACATCGACAGCGTGGAAATGACCTCCGGCATTGACGCCTTAAAGAATCGGCTGGAGATTCTTTTAGGGCAAAAGCCCGATAAACCCCTTAAGGAAGCCGTTGATCCGGGTATTAAGCTAGCTGAGCGACGCCAAAGGCTCAGCGAGACGGGCGGAAAACTCTTGAACGCGGTCTTTGACTTTTTGGGTGAGCTGATTCCGGCTCCTGACTCAGATCAAAATCAGAGCTCCGCTGTAAATGGGAAAGACCCCAGCGATGGGAATGGCGGAGGAGGAGCTGATGGTCAAGCCACTGACTCGCCTGTGGAGGAAGTAAAAAACTTAATCATGAGCTGTTTTGATAAAGACGAGGAAGGCAGGACGCGCTTTTCTTTTGTGCTGCCTAATGAGGATATCGTCAATAAGGCGGTCAACGCCATTGGCCGTTTTTTCGCTGGCCGGTTTTAGGGGGCGCGGTTTTTCTTTTTCGCTTTAGATGTTTAGAGCGGGCTTATAGGTTATAGGGCATCGCGGTAGCGGTAGGGAACACCAGTTCGAGTGTCCCTCCGCGCGGAGCCCTCTGAGCGGAGTTACCTCTCCAGACCAAAGGTTTTGAGAACACAAACTATCTATGGAGTCTTAGGTGTAGTCTTACGTGGAGTCATAGGACTGTCCATCTGTTGACATTCGAAAACGTTATAATGATCTGTTTTATCTATTAATACAAAGTTTTTTTGAAAAGATTTTATAGTATTGACTGAAAGTAATGTTTGAGTTTGTCCTATATACGGATCGAAATACATAAAAGGAACTCCGCTTTTAGGTAAAATAAAATAATTAATTGAACAATCATTTATTTTATCCTCTAATTCAAAGTCACTATAACCAGCAAATTTTAAATCCCCAAATCCCAAATAATCAATTTGAGGTATGTCTAATAATATTCTATTATAGTATAAATAAAGCGAAGAAGTATCAGAAATTCCCATCATCACGTGTAAATATTTATTGTTTAAATATTTAACTTCTTTTATTGATTGGCTGGAGTCAGACCAATAATAAAATAAAGCAATAAAAATAAGTACTACGTTAGCCAAACAAATAAATGATAAAACTAAGTATAATGATTGAATAACACTATGACATAGTTTAATCTTTAAATCATGAAAAAAAGAACTAGGAATGAATTTAATAAATTTTCCTATAAAAAACGCATTCGCTGGAATTAAAGGTATTAAATGATTAACAAAAGATCCATTTTTAGATGATGGTATGGCCAAAAGTAACTCTAAACATACTATAATAAGCAAATGAAATTTATACCTGTTCCATCCTTCTGAACCAGTAACAAATAAATATAAAAAAACAACAAATAAAGGAAATAAAAAAACAAACAAGGTTGCTAAAGCTGTAATAAACAGCATTAAATTTAATCCATGAGTAGACACTAAAGTTAATAAATCAATATAAGAAAATAAAGAAATAGATTGATTTGTAAAAGGCAGAATACAGCCAATAAAGAAACTAATAGTATATAACAATATCTTTTTAATATTTATTTTAAAATTATCAGATGTGCAACAAAATGCAATAACAATATATATTGCCCCATGCAGCTTAATCATAGAAGAGAAACCAGATAAAAAGCCTAATATTATAAATACTATTCCTGTGCTTTTATATTTATGAACAATAAAAATAGTTAATGCAACTAAAAATAAAAAATAAGGCTCTGCTTTTAAACAATAAACCCATGTATTAAATTTTAATAAAAATAATAGATAAATATATGGGAAATATTGAAATAATTTGCTCTTTATATTTTTTTGCTGTGAATTTAAATTGTAAATTGTCAAGCAAACAAAAGAAACAAATATTATAAAAGATGGTATTTTTGATGATATAAAAATTGATATAGGAATTTTAATAAATATTAACAATATTAATGGTATAATTGGCCCATATAACATAGTATTATATGGATAATATTCGTTGCTTGGTGGATATAAAGGAATATTTTTTGATAGATTTCTTGCTTCCTCAATAAATGTTTCTTCAAACGGCACGGAAAAACTAGGAAAAAATAAGTAAATAATGAACGATAAAGTGAATAAACTTAATATAACTATATAAAAATTTTTTAATATATTTTGCGCTTTGATAAAAGAATCGTTTTTAACATATAATAACCAGCATAAATTAAAAATATAAAGCACAAACATACCTAATAGGAAGAAAATTAAATCTGCAAATACAAAATCATTAAAGGCGAAAGTTATTATATGCATTATAATACCTGTTAGATAAGTAAATTAATATTTTATGTTATAATTAATTTGATGACTTAATAATAAATGTATTATATAATAAATATCAAATTAATAATATATATATTGTTTTCTGAACCAATAAGTCCTTAAATATGTGCGCCCTAAAATGTGGTTATCCCTAGCGGCCTGATTTGAGAGGTGGAGCCTTTGGAATCTTCACCTTCTTGACACACTCTCTTGACAGACAAAGGTTTGTATTGGATCTGCCTAACTTAGGCCAGATCTTCAATATTCTGACAAAAATTTCGTCAATCTAGCCTCTCAAAACTAGCAACTGAGACATGATGTCCACGTAAAAAAGTCTATACAGCCGGAAAAATGAAAGATAATATACTTAAATTATTAAATATTGAATATTAATTTTAGCTTTTCCTAGAAACAGGGGTTTTTACGAGGCCATCAGACCTTATTGATACTTGTCCAAAGCCTTTGTTTTGCCATACCGCCTCGCCTCCCAGGCCATTTTAAGGGTCATCTCTGGGTATACTATACATCTTGTCAGCCAAAAACACTTCCTTCCTTTGACATAGTCAACCAGCACTGTTCAGCAGTAGAAGAGTCCAAATTTCCGCTTCAGCTCTAATGTCTCTGAGCTTGCATAGCGTTTCACACCATCAAACTAGCTATGAAGTCTTAAGACTGTCCATCTTTCGACATTCGAAAACACTATAATGATCAGTTTTATCTATTAATATAAAGTTTTTTTGAAAAGATTTTATAGTATTAGTCGAAATTAATGTCTTTTTTATCATACTATAATCATCTAAAAACATAAAAGGAACACCACTTTTCGGAAAAATAAAATAATTTATTGAACAATTTTTTATTTTTTCATCTAATTCAAAGTCGCTATACCCGGCTAATTTTAAATCCGCATATCCCAAATAATCAAGTTGAGATGCCCCTAAATATATTCTATTATAATATAAATATAGCAATTTAGGTTCAGTAATTCCCATCATTGCATTTGAATATTTATTATTTAAAAATTTAATTTCTTTTACTGACTGATCAGAATCTGGCCAATAACTAATAAAAGCAAAGTAAATGAGAATTACATTAATAATGCAAATAAAAGATAATACTAAATATAATGATTGAATTATACTATGACATAATTTTATTTTTATTTCTTGAAAAAATAAATTAGGAATATATATTAATAATTTACCAAATATAAATGCATTTACTGGAATTAAAGGCATTAAATGATTAATTAAAGAACCAGATTTAGCGCATGGTATAGTTATAAGAAGCTCTAAGCATATGATAATAAATAAATTAATCTTAACTTTTTTATCAATATTTGCATGTATTATAAATAAATAAATGCTAACAATAAAAATAGGCATTAAAATAACTATTAATGTTAAAAAAGCCTTAATAAAAAGCATTAATTCGATAGTATGACTAGAAAAAAATATTAAAAGGTCAATATACGAAAATAAAGAAATAGATTGATTAGTGAAAGGTAAAAAAATACATATTATAAAACCTACAATATAAAGCAATATATTTTTAATTTTTATTGTATAATTGTCTGAAGCACAAAAAAAAGCAATAATTATATACATTGCTCCATGTAGCTTTAACAAAGAAGATAAAGCTGATAAAACACCGAGCAATAAGAATACTATTCCACTATTTTTGTATCTATTTATAATAAAAATAGTCAAAGAAACTAAAAATATGAAATAAGGTTCTGCTTTTACACAATATAGCCATGTACTAATTATTAACAAATATAATAAATAATAAAAAGGAAATTTTATAAATAATTTATTTTGTATATTTTTTTGTTGCGAATTTAAACTACATATTATAAGAAATACAAATAAAATAAATACTATAAACGATGGTATTTTAGCAGATATATATGTTTCAATTGGCAATTTAATAAATAATAATAAAATAAGAGATATAATTGGTCCATATAATGTAGTATTATATGGATAATACTCTCCTTTTGTGGGGTATAAAGGAATATTTTTTGATAAATTCCTTGCTCCTTCGATGAATGTTTCTTCAAATGGGACTGAAAAACTTGGAAAAAAAATGTAAACAATTGACGACAATACAAACAAAATAAATATAATTATATAAAACTTATCAATATATTTTTGTATATTAATTAATATATTATCTTTAATATGCAATAAGAAATATAATATCAATAAATACAAAAAAAACATAAATACAGAAAAAGAAATAAAATTCGTAAATATATATTTACAAAAAGCTAATGATATTACATTCATTAAATATCCTATATTAAACTGATATATATCAATTCATTAAATAGTAAGTGTTTAACTAGATGAAAAGTTAAGCGATAGGCATATTATTCCTCCAATTATTAAAATTATACCTATTGTTTTGTATATAGTAATACTCTCCTTAAATATAATATTTGATATAAAAGTTATAAAAAGAAAACCCAAGGCCGCGAAGACTGGATAGGCCACAGAAACAGGAATTTTATCCAAAGCCTTAGCAAATAGAATAACGTTAATTCCATAGAAAAACAAGCCTAAAATAAACCAATATGATGTAATCATTGGCCAAAATCCAGGCTTAGCCACTAATCTAGACTGTTTTAGAAGAAGATTCCCCAGACAAGTATTTATTCCGGCTCCAACCAATAGCAACCAAGGGAACCATTTGGCGTTTAAGAAATCCATTTCAATATCTTTAACATCCCTTGTTTAATCGCCCGGCGATGAGGACTTCCAACGTTAGTGTCCTTCTTATTGAGCGTGTCTTTATGCTCTAAAAACCAGTCGTAAGACCCCTCGAACATTCTGTTATTAGAGTACTGAGGTTTCCAGCCTATTTCTAAAAGATGATTAACATCGAAAAACACGGGACGCTGATAAGTGTGATAATGATACGGTCCCAAGGGAGACAAGGACAGCTTATCCAAAACTTTTAAGGCGACCTTACTCAAACCAATAGGTAGGTGTTTAAGTCGGCTTTTGGTTCCAGCGTGACGAATCACGTTCTCTATGGCTTCCCCCATGGTCCCAAACTCGGCGGCCCCCACATTGTAGACGCCTGGCTTCTCTTGTTTTAAAGCTAACATGTAGGCGTCCATAAGGTCTAAAGCGTGGACGAATTGAAACCTGTTGTTGCCATCGCCTATAACGTAAACATTACGGCCTTCGCTAATCCACTCAAAAAGAATCTGAAATATCCCCAGGCGACCTAAGCCTAAAATAGTTCTCGGGCGGACAATGATTAGAGGTAAGTTAGCCAAGTCACAGACCTTCTTAACCGCCAACTCCCCTTCCATTTTGGATTGCCCATAACTTTCCACGGGACTAAACGCTGAGTCCGGGAAAATAGGGCTAATAGCGTTGCCAAAAACCGCAGAGGAACTCATATAGACAAAATAACTTACTCCAGCCTTAACCGCCTCCTCAGCCACTATACGCGAGCCATCAACGTTAACTTGCCTAAAAACGTCACCGCTTTTGGTGATAGGCACCATGGCCGCGTTATGATGTACTACATCAATATTTTTCATGGCTTGGGCCACACCATTGGTGTTACGAACATCGGCCTCAATAAATTCCACGTCAGGCGGGAGGCTTTCGTCACGCCAGATATCCAGGATTCTGACCTTTTCTCCAGTTTCTAAAAGCCTTCGAGCGACCAGATTTCCTAAATATCCACAACCACCAGTAACTAGATGCAACATTAGTTATTTTTACCTTATTATCATTTAAGTAATTTGGCTCGTTCCAAAGGCCGGTCCATTAACCAGGCCACACTGCGGCGCATGCCTTCCTCTAGCTCCACTAAAGGACGGTAACCAAGTTCTTGTTCAGCTAAAGCCACAGAACAGGCGATAGTTTTATTTAGTTCAGACAGAACGTGAACTTTCTGATTATAAATCCCCGCTTTTTGTAACCCCCAGTCCACCAACCCAGCCACATCGGAGGCGATTGAGGGTAAGCGCAACCTTTTACGCCGACACTTGATCCCAAAGTCTGTTTCTAAAACTTTTTCCACGGTATCTATTATCTCGACCATGGAATATGGGCGGCGATCGGCCAGCCAATAAGTCTTCCCCGCCGCCTTGGGCTCTTTAGCGGCCAAGATTAGGCCTTGAGCCAGATTATCGATATAGGACATGGAGCGTCTATTTAAGCCTCGCCCAAGTATTGGCCCCTTACCATCGCGGATCATGACGAAAAATTCGGTCTGCCGCGGCGGCTGGAATGGCCCATAGAACCAGGGAGCCCTTATGATGACCGTCTCTGGTCCGCCTTGTTGGCTTCTTTCTTTGATCCGCTGTTCCATAAGGGCCTTGGAGCGACCATAGCCCATATAGGGATTGTAAGGCGAACTCTCGTCAAACAGATGGTCTAGATGGGGATTGTTGCCGCAAGGGGAATTCGAGGAGGTAATAATCGCCCTTTGGATTCCGGCTTTGGCGGCTTCGTCCCAGACGTTGACTGTTCCTTGGGTGTTAACGGCATAAAAATCTTTAACTTTTCTCGGGTGAATAATCCCCACGCAATGGAACAGAATCCCGCCTTCAGCCTTATGGAAAAAGGGTTTTAGAGAATCAGGATTGGTCACATCGCCCCTAAACAGTTCTACGCCTGGGGCGATTGAGGTGAGATCAGTATCCACATCATTAGGACCCAAAAGGGCGCGCAATGAAGGGGCCGGGAAAGGTTGACCGTCAAAAATACCTGGAATCCCCTCCACTAAGGCGCGGGTGAGACCAAGTCCCAGCCAACCAGCCGCTCCGGTCACTAATATTGGCCTATTTTCTACTGACATAGGGATTTATCTTAACCACCCAAATAATGAGTTAAGTTGCGTCTGACAACTGTTAAAAGAGGCCCTTGAGGATTAACGCCCGGCGCCGAACAGAGGATGGAAGCGTCAGTGACGTAAAAATCGTGGTGGCCCCACAAAGCCCCCCACTGGTCGACCACGCCCAATTTTGGTGAGCCGGCCATTCTATTGGAGGATGTTAGGTGGATGCTCATCGCCTCCAACGACCCTGGCGATGGGATAGTTGGTATCTTATCCAAATCAGCGGGGCTCTCAATAGACTCCAGCCCACGGATACTGGGGTAAAGACGCTTAGCCCCGGCGGCGAATAACGCCTGGCCCAATCGTTTAAAGGCCAAAGAAAGTGAAGCCAAATCTCTCTTAGTTAGGCTAAAACGAACTATAGGCTCATCGAATCCTGGCAAAACGGTTATAGCCCCATGACCTTCGGGCACTATAGCGGCGTAGTAGACCGCCAAAAAGGGCCATTTTTCGCGAACGACTTCTTGGCCACGCGATTTAGTTGACATGGAGACTAACATGTAATGCGGAGAACTAATTGAGCAGCCAAAACTCATAGAAGTTCCAAACTCTTTGACCTGGTGAACCGAGACCCCTAAACCTGGATAGTTGATTTCTTGATCGAACTGGGCAATCCACTTAACTGTGGGGTGAAGATGGAAAAATTGGCCGCTTTTAGCAGACAATCCTGAGCTTTTAAGTATGACTGAACTTCCAATAGTTCCGGCTCCCAAAAAAATTGTCTTAGCTATAAAAAAACCACGTTTTTTCTGACCGTCAGAATTAATATAACTGACTTTCACTAGCCATTTATCTTTTTTAGGCCGAATACTCTCCACCCGAGCCCCTTCAATAATCCTCGCCCCAGCTTTTCGCGCTCTGGGAAGGTAGGTTCGAACCATAGTTTGCCGTTCCCCTTCTGGCGAAGCGGAGCTAAACGACCGGTACCTAGGCACTTCAGGGCAATTCCAACCTAAGGCTTCCGCGCCAGCTTTAAGGAGAAGAGAAACTTTAGGAATAGTTCCTTCAGGGGCCAAGGAGACTTTCAAATCCTTTTCCACCGCCTCTGAGTGGACATTTAAATCAACAGGATTAAAGGAAACAAGACCGAAACGGGAGGACCAATCCCAAATAACCCCGTCAGGTAGCCGGTGATGGAGACCGCTATTGATTTCACTACCTCCACCTAAACACCGACCTTCAACATATTGGATTAAAGGACGACCAAGAGCGAAAGTAATTCCACCATTACGATATTTGAGCTTTAATTCATCAACGGAAAATGGTTCAATCGCCTCTAATGGCCAATAGTTACCTTCCTCTAAAACTAAAACTTCCCGACCAGCCTCGGCTAGAACGCAAGCGGCTAAACTCGCTCCTGGTCCACTGCCGATGACCACCACATCGTGATCTTCGATCTGGCCTAACTCTTTATTGGCTGGAAGGGCCAGTGGCTCATGGGACCTCAGAGAATCCATTTGATTTTCCACAATCTTGTCCATCAGGCGGATTTCTGGGTCCGGCCTAAAGCCTCAAAAAGATAAAATTGAACAAAAACTCGATGGAACCTAATAAACTCACGAGTTGGCCCAGGCAAAACCTCAAAAAATCTGACAACCTTAGCCCGAAGCTCTGGGGTCAGGCGATTAAACCAGCCTAAACCAATTGGAAGAGCGAGAAATTGCATGATATACGCTAAAACTATAAAAGGCGGTTTAAGCCAGTCTGGAAGGCTACGAATCTGAGCTAATACAAAGCGCTCACATCCACAATAATCCACCGATCCTGGCAGTTGATTAGCCGTAATCTGAGCCAATCCCCAAGTTAGAGCCGATGATACCGCCAAAAGGTTTTTCATAGTCCAACCGTCGCTATAAAGTAAATGAGAAGACCGAGACCCAAACTGACCCAACTGACCTTGTCTTTCAGAGTAAAGAAGACAGGATCATATGGCATTTTACCCTCATTAGCAAGTTTCATTAATCTAACTAACCAGTAAAATAAAATAGGACAGAAAAATAATAATATCTGTGGATTTTGATAACGCTTTAAAGCTGTTATATCACCTACATAAATAGCTAATGTAAGTACAGCGCAACAAATACAACCACTAGTTATTGTTTGAAATAATATAATATCTTTTACAGTATAAGGTCTTCGTGAATTATGTTCAATTATTCCCGCTGTGATATTACTTACCTCACCTAATCTTTTTATCAAACTGAGAGCTGTAAACACAAAAAAAGAAAAAGACAGTAGCCATTGCGAAATTTCAAGATCAATAGCTTCACCACCAGCAAAAATCCTGACACAATACAACAAAACAAGGACTATTATATCAATAAAAATAATGTTTTTTAATTTTAAAGAATATATAAGAGAACTAATCAAATATAATATACCTAAAATAATAAATCTATGCCTTAATGGCCAAGCTAAAATCAAACTACCCATCAACGCTATTAAGAACAAAATCGCCCCTTTTGGCAGGTCCAAAGCTCCAGAGGCGAAAGGGCGAAGTCGTTTTTCTGGATGACAACGATCGGAACTAATGTCCAATAAGTCATTTAAAATGTAGCCAGAGGAAGAAAAACAACAAAAAGAAAAAAAGGCTAAAACAACTTGATTTAACGCGGCCAAAGTAAAAAGATGGCCCATTAGTAAGGGAACAAAAAGAAGGATATTCTTGGCCCACTGATGAATTCTAAGCGCATGAAAAATAGACCTAATAGTAAAAAATCGAGAGTGGTTAGAGGCTATATTTGTGACTTTTTGGTTGACTGACTGAGCCTTCACCGCCAAACTATGATCGCCTACGACCACCGCCTCACTAGCCCGCCGCCAAACTTCAAGATCAGCGGAACTGTTTCCCACGTAAACAAAACCGCCCTCGCCAAAACGTCTGGCCAATTCTGCGGCCTTAGCCTTTCCTTTAAGATTATTCCGCCCATCTGACGCAATAAAACCGGTGAAAAAATCAAAGTGGTCTACAACTTTTTTCGCCAGGAACTCATCAGCCGCTGTGGCCAACCAAACCTCTTGGTTATAATTTCGATATTCTTTAGCTAATTGTATAACCGCCTCATTCCAAGGCAATATGTCCAGATCCAATTGAGTCGCGTGAGCCAACCGGCTTTTGAATGCCACCCTACCAGACAAAAGCCAAAACAAGGGGGCTAAATGGCCTTGAGAAATAGTTTTAAAAAATAATTCCCACAAGGAATCCGTTTTTAAAAGGGTCCCATCAAGATCAACGACCAAAACATGTAAGCCATTGGAGTTCATTTTTCTTTTCTATTATAAATATTAGATTTTAGGCAACATATTGTACTATATTAGCTATTTAATAATTAAAACAAAAAAACCCATAGCCAAAACGGTATGGGTTATCATTAAAATATATGTAAAAATAATTTTTAAATAATTTTTTTTGCTTAATACGTAAGAGTTGGTTAAAGTAAGTAAGTAGAGAGAGAGAGAGAGAGAGAGAGAGAGAGAGAGAGAGAGAGAGAGCAAAAACCGTGCCAACTATTAATAGGCAAAAATTTTTTATATAGCTCTCTTTTAATAAGCTAAATAACGTAATTTTAGTTGGTTCAGCTAAAACAATCATAAAAACTCTACTCTACCTTCTTTTGTTTATCAGCAAAAAAAATTATTAATCTATGATCTCTCTATTTATAATATAAAATCTCTAAAAATCGCTTTTCTTAATTGCTTAACTTAACGCTAAATATAGATACTACAATCTGACTATTCTTGTCAACAAAAATTTTGACACGCGTCCAGGTAAAATTCCTTCAAACCCGGGCTCTTAAACTCAATTGGCTATCAAATAAACTTTGCCAAAAAAAACTAATAAAAAGGCCGCTCTGGTCAAACCAGATAACGGCCTTTTGACTACATATTACATATTACGGGGCTTACTTAACCAACCTTAGCCCACTGCCGCCGTTACCGTTACCACCCCCGGCATTTTCCTTTTCCAGGCCCATAGGGTACTGATAGCGCAGTAGTCCTGTTCCCGCTGGAATTAACCGACCCATAATGACGTTTTCCTTAAGACCGGCTAGAGTGTCCACCTTACCGGCCACCGCCGCCTCGGTTAAGACTTTAGTGGTCTCTTGGAAACTGGCCGCGCTAATAAAGCTTTCCGTAGACAAAGAAGCCTTGGTGATGCCCTGTAAGAGGGGCTCAGCCGTGGCGGGAATTTTCCCTTCTTTAGCGATGGCCGCGTTAATGTCCTCGAAGCGTAAGCGGTCGACCGACTCGCCAATCAAAAATTCCGTGTCCCCAGGGGTTTTAACCCTAACTTTCCGGAGCATCTGTCGAACGATGACCTCAATGTGCTTATCGTTAATCTTCACCGACTGGAGACGATAAACCTGCTGGACCTCATCCACCAGGTACTTAGCCAGATCTTTCACCCCACGAATGGAAAGGATGTCATGAGGGTTAGCTGACCCATCCATCAAAGCCTCGCCAGCCCGGATAAAATCGCCCTCGTGGACGGTCACGTGCTTGCCTTTAGGAATGAGATACTCTTTAGCCTCGCCAATCTCCGGGGTCACAACGATCTTTCGTTTACCCTTAGTCTGCCGACCAAAGGAGACAACCCCATCGATCTCGCTAATAACAGCCACTTCCTTGGGTTTTCTGACCTCAAAGAGCTCAGCCACGCGAGGTAGACCACCGGTGATGTCCTTGGTCTTGGTGGTTTCCCGCGGAATCTTAGCTAAAGCGTCACCCGCCCTAACCGGCGACTTTTCCTCCACCATGAGGATGGCGTTAACCGGTAGTTGGTAACTAGCCAAAGACCCTTTGGAGTTGTACAGGCCCCGGCCCATCTCGTCCACGACCTTAATGGTGGGCCGTAATTCCACCAATTTGGACTCCACAATGACCTTGGAGGATTTACCGGTGACCGTGTCCACCTTCTCCACCATGGTCTTGCCCTCTTCCATGTCCTCAAAGAGAACGTACCCCGAGACCTCAGTCAAAATGGGCTGGGTAAAAGGATCCCATTCCACAAACTCCCCGGCTTCCTTTAAGGTCAGCTCAAAATCCCGAGCCAGACGTTTGGTGTCTTGCGGGAACTTCAGCTCGTACTCGCTTAAAAGCTGATCCGTAGAGTTAATGGTCTCCTGAATATGGGGCCATAGGCGGACTAAATCCTTCAGCTCGGGGATGGTGTCCGTGTGCTTACTGAGCCCACCGGTTGGGGTTAAGTAGTTATTGGCCTCGAGCCAGTGTTTTAGCCTAAAGACCAAAGGCTTGATCTCCCGGCCTAAGCTTTCCAGTTCCTCTTTGTCAGCGGCCTGGCTCTTGTCCCGCGTGTGGGTGGTTAATTGGCTAACCGCCTGATCAATTTCCCGAATGTATGGCCCAACCCCTTCCAAGGTCAGATCCTCCACTGGGGCCATGGTCAAAGCCGCGGGAGCCGGTTTGGGCTTCAGCTTAAGGTGGGCGCCGTAAATCAGATCGTGCTTCTCCCGGGGGAGATTGTTCTCGTCCCGGATGATGATCTCGCCTTTCCGGCTCATGACCACCAGTTCATTACTGACGGTTCTAACCAACCGGACATCCGGGGAGAACTCAATGGCCCCCTTAAGATCCGTGGAAATAACGTTCTTCTCCGCCCGACGCGAGGCCGTGCCACCGATGTGGAAGGTTCTCATGGTTAACTGGGTGCCAGGCTCGCCAATGGACTGGGCCGCGATAATCCCAATGGATTCGCCGATTTCCACCAGCTTTCCGTGGGCTAAATCTCGACCGTAGCACTTGGCGCAGACGCCTCTTTGAGCCCGACAGGTTAAGACCGAGCGGATGAGGATCCGCGTTAAACCCGACTTTTCAATGGCTTCGGCCTCTTCCTCGCCGATCTCCTCGCCCGCAGCCACTAAAACCGTGTTATCCACTGGGGAGATGATGTCAAAAAGCGCCGTCCGACCCAAGATACGCTCGGTTAAGGTCTGCCTAATTTCCCCAGCGTCCCGAAGAGCCTCGATCTCAATGCCATCCAAGGTCCCGCAGTCACGCTCTAGGATAATGCTATCCTGAGCCACGTCCACTAAACGCCGGGTTAGATAACCAGAGTTGGCCGTTTTTAAAGCGGTGTCCGCTAGACCCTTCCGGGCGCCGTGAGTGGAAACGAAGTACTGAAGAACGGTTAGCCCTTCCCTAAAGTTAGCCGTAATGGGCTGCTCAATGATTTCACCCGTGGGTTTGGCCATTAAACCGCGCATTCCGGCTAGCTGCCGCATCTGGTCCTTGGACCCTCGAGCCCCGCTGTCCGCCATCATGTAGATGGGGTTAAAGCCTGGAGCTCCTTGCTTATCCGCGGGTTGACCATCCAGCTTTAGAGCCTGGATTTCCCGCATCATCCGCTCGGCCACCTCGTTAGAGGCCCTGGTCCAGATGTCCACGACCTTGTTGTACTTTTCACCCTCGGTGATGAGCCCTTCTTTGTACTGCCCATCCACCACGTTGATCTCCGCCTGAGCCGTCTCAATGATCTGGTTCTTGCTCTTGGGGATGATCATGTTGGAGATGCACAAAGAGATCCCGGCCTTGGTCGCGAACTGGTAACCCAAGTCTTTCAGATGATCGGTTAAGATCACCGTGTCCTTGGTGCCGCAAACCCGATAGCACTTGGCTATAAGGTTACGTAGCTCGTTTTTGTTCATGACCTTGTTGACTTCGGCGAAAGAGATCTGATCCGGGATGATCTCGTACATGAGGATCCGCCCGCAAGTGGTGGTCTCTTTCACGTCGCCTAAACGAACCACGATCCGAGCCTGGAGCTCCAAAGCCTCGGCGTCAAAAGCCATGCGGACTTCCTCCGGCGAGGAGAAAAGCCGCCCTTCCCCTTTGGCCCCGGGCTTTTCCTTAGTCATGTAATAAAGGCCCAAGACGATGTCCTGGCTAGGCACGATGACCGGCTCCCCGTTGGCCGGGGATAAGATGTTATTGGTGCTCATCATCAGCACCCGGGCCTCAATCTGGCTTTCGATGGACAAAGGCACGTGGACCGCCATCTGGTCGCCGTCAAAGTCCGCGTTAAAGGCCGCGCAGACCAAGGGGTGGAGCTGAATGGCTTTACCCTCGATCAAGATGGGCTCAAAGGCTTGGATGCCCAAACGGTGGAGGGTGGGGGCCCGGTTAAGAAGGATAGGGTATTCCCTAACCACTTCCGAAAGGGTGTCCCAAACCTCGCTCGTCTCCCGCTCGACCAGTTTTTTGGCCGATTTAATGGTGTTGGTCAACCCCTTCTTCTCCAACTGGTGGTAGATAAAAGGCTTAAAGAGCTCCAAGGCCATCTTCTTGGGTAGACCGCACTGATGAAGCCGCAAGTCTGGCCCGATAACGATAACCGACCGGCCCGAATAGTCCACCCGCTTACCCAAAAGGTTTTGCCGGAACCGGCCTTGCTTCCCTTTCAGCATGTCGGACAAGGACTTTAAAGGCCGTTTGTTGGGGCCAGTGATGGTCTTCCCGCGACGACCGTTGTCAAAAAGGACGTCCACCGCTTCTTGAAGCATCCGCTTTTCGTTCCGGATGATGATATCCGGGGCCGAAAGCTCCATTAACCGCTTTAAACGGTTGTTCCGGTTAATGACCCGGCGATAAAGGTCGTTTAAGTCCGAAGTGGCGAAACGACCGCCCTCTAAGGGGACTAAGGGCCGTAAATCCGGGGGCAACACGGGGATGACTTCCAAAATCATCCAGGCTGGATCATTACCGCTGTCCCGAAAGGACTCCACGATCCTAAGCCGCTTAACCAGCTTTTTCCGCTTAGCCTCAGACGAGGTGGCGTTAAGCTCCTCGCGGAGTTTAGTGGAGAGGACCGTAGTGTCCAGATTCTGGATCATCTTCTTGACCGCTTCCGCCCCAATGCCCCACTCAAAGCTATCCTGGCCAAACTGCTCCGTGGCTTGACGAAAAGCGTCCTCACTTAAGACTTGACCCGCGGCCAAAGAGGTTTTCCGGGCGTCCAAAACCAAGTAGGACTCAAAATAAAGGATCTTTTCCATATCCTTTAAGGTGATGTCCAGTAAGTTTCCCATCTTGGAGGGAAGGCTCTTTAAGAACCAAATATGAGCCACCGGGGAGGCGAGCTCAATGTGGCCCATCCGTTCCCGCCGAACCCGCGACTGGATAACCTCGACCCCGCACTTTTCGCAGACCACGCCCCGGTGCTTCATGCGCTTATATTTACCGCAGTTGCACTCGTAGTCTTTAGTGGGCCCGAAAATCTTGGCGCAAAATAGGCCATCGCGCTCGGGTTTAAAGGTCCGGTAGTTAATGGTTTCCGGCTTTTTAACCTCGCCGTGACTCCACTCCCTAATCCTATCCGGGCTCGCCAAAGAAATGCGCACCTGGTTAAAATTAATGGGATCTTTAGGTTTCTGAAAGAAGCTTTGGATTTCTTCCATTCTTTCCTCCCGCCCTAGCTTTCAACTGGGGCCAGGTTGTGGGCCAAAGGTCATTGACCTTTGGCCCCTGAAGTCCGCGCGACCTTAAGCCACCTTGGTTTTGGACTCGGGTTTTCCCTCATCCAACTCAGTCGGCTTATCGTCCTCAATCAGCTCCACGTCTAAGCCCAAGGATTGCAACTCTTTAACTAAGACGTTAAAGCTTTCCGGTAAACCCGCTTCCAGGATGTTATCGCCTTTCACGATCTTCTCGTACATCCTCGTCCGACCGCTCACGTCATCGCTTTTAACGGTCAAAAACTCCTGCAGACTATAGGCCGCCCCGTAAGCTTCCATGGCCCAGACTTCCATCTCGCCTAGCCTCTGGCCGCCAAACTGAGCTTTACCGCCCAAGGGCTGCTGGGTGACTAAGGAGTAGGGGCCAATGGACCGAGCGTGGATCTTGTCGTCAACCAAATGGTGGAGTTTAAGCATGTACATAACCCCCACCGTGACCTCGTTTTCAAACCGTTCCCCGGTCCGCCCATCCCTTAAGACGGTCTGACCAATTTCCGGTAGGTTGGCTTTAGTTAAGATTTCCCGGATCTCCGACTCATCGGCCCCGTCAAAAACTGGCGTGGCCATATGGAGCCCTCGACGGGACCGATTAGCGATCTCGAACAATTCCTCATCGGTTAAATCCTGGCAGAACCGCTCGTAATCGCGCTCACCCAAAATACCCGTTAAAAAGCTCCGGAGTTTTTCGTGGTTAATCTCGTCCACTAAGCGGCCAATCTCTTGACCAATGGCCTTACTGGCCCAGCCAAGGTGGGTCTCCATGATCTGACCCACGTTCATCCGACTGGGGACGCCTAGAGGGTTAAGCACCAGATCCACTGGGGTGCCGTCTTCGAAGAAAGGCATATCCTCTTCAGGTAAGATCCTTGAGACCACGCCCTTATTTCCGTGACGACCGGCCATCTTATCGCCCACGGCCAGCTTTCTTTTCATGGCCACGTAGACTTTGACCTTCTTAATAACGCCCGGAGGCAACTCATCGCCCTTCTGGACCTTGGCCACCTTCCGCTCGAAGATCAAACGAATGGTCTCGACCTGCTCCTGGTAGACGCTCACTAATTCGGTCACTTCCTTCTGGATTTCCCCGGATTTGTCTTCCAGAACCTCCACCCCTTGCCAAGCGATGGGGGTGATCCTTTCGATCATCTCCTGGGTGACGATTTCTTTTTTCTTGTAGACAATGCCCTCGCGCCGCTTGTCGCTCACGACCGAGATTAAAGTCTTGTCTTCCAAAAGCTCCCGCAATCGAGTTTGGGCGTTTTTGGTTAGAATGTGGATCTCATCTTTTTGATCCTTTTCCAACCTCGCGATCTCGTCCCGCTCAATTTGCTGGGAACGCGAATCCCTTTCCGTCCCCTTCCGGTAGAAGACCTGGGCGTCAATGACCGTGCCCTCCACGCCCGGGGGCACCCGTAAAGAAGTGTCTTTAACGTCTTGAGCCTTATCGCCAAAGATGGCCCGTAAAAGCTTTTCCTCCGGGGTCGGTTGGGTCTCGCCTTTGGGGGTGATGCGACCCACTAAGATGTTACCGGTCTTAACCTCGGCTCCCACGCGGACAATGCCCGAGGAGTCTAAGTTGGATAAAGACTCTTCCCCTAAGTTGGGAATGTCCTTGGTGATCTCTTCCGGGCCAAGCTTGGTGTCCCTGGCCTCAGTGTCGTAAACCTCAATGTGAATGGAAGTGAAAATGTCTTCTTTCACTAACCTTTCGGAGACTAATATGGAGTCCTCAAAGTTGTAGCCGCCCCAACTCATGAAGGCCACCATGACGTTACGGCCCAAAGCCAGTTCGCCTAACTCCGTGGCCGGGCCATCGGCGATGACTTGGCCTTTTTTAACCAAAGCCCCGGGACGGACGATGGGCCGCTGGTTAAAACAGGTGCTGTGGTTGGATCTTTGGAACTTATTCAACTTGTAAATCTTGATCCATTCTTTTTCAGCGGCGGCTTCTTTAGAAGTGTAGCGCACCACCACCCGGGAAGCGTCCGCGTCCTCGACCACCCCATCGTACTTGGCTAAAACGGTCACCCCGGAATCCCGAGCCACCACCGACTCAATGCCCGTGCCGATTAAAGGCGCGTCAGTCCTTAACAAAGGCACAGCCTGACGCTGCATGTTCGAGCCCATCAAAGCCCGGTTAGCGTCATCGTGCTCCAAAAAGGGGACCAAAGAGGCGGCCACGGACACCAGCTGGTTAGGGGAGACGTCCATGAGCTTAACTTTGCCCGCAGGGATCTGGACAAACTCGCCGTTTAAGTGGCAAGGGACCATTTCGTCTAAAAACTTGCCATCCGCGTCTAAACGGGCGTTGGCCTGAGCCACTGGCAGATCGGCCTCTTCCATGGCGGAATGGTATTTAACCTTTAGGGAAGCCACCCCATCGTTGACCAAACGGTAAGGGGTCTCGATAAACCCGTACTCATTGACCCGAGCGTAAGTGGACAAGGAAACGATTAACCCAATGTTGGGCCCTTCAGGGGTCTCAATGGGGCAGATCCGACCGTAGTGGGTGGGGTGAACGTCACGGACCTCAAAACCAGCCCGATCCCGAGTAAGTCCGCCCGGCCCCAAAGCCGATAGACGCCTTTTATGGGTAATCTCGGATAAGGGGTTGTTTTGGTCCATAAACTGGGATAGTTGGCTGGTCCCAAAAAACTCTTTGACCACCGCTGAAACAGGCTTGGAGTTAATTAGATCGTGGGGCATCATGGCGTCCACGTCCTGAAGGCTCATGCGCTCTTTAATGGCCCTTTCCATGCGGACTAAACCAACCCGATATTGGTTCTCCAAAAGCTCGCCCACGGCCCGGACCCGGCGATTGCCTAAGTGATCGATATCGTCCACCTGGCCATCGGTGTCCTTTAAGCGCACCAACTCTTTAACCGCGGCCAAAATATCGGCCCGGCTTAAAGTGGCCGCCGAGGAGTCCTCTTGCCCGGAAAGCGCCCCTAACCTTTGGTTCAGCTTTAACCGCCCCACTGGGGACAGATCGTAGTGCTCCGGGTTAAAAAAGAGGTTGTGAAAGAAAGCTTGAGCCACTTCCAAAGTCGGCGGGGTGGATGGCCGGTTCTTCCGGTAAAGATCCATGATGGCGTCTTCCTGGGTCTCCAGCTTATCCATGATCAAGGTGTCCCGAAAGGACGAACTCACGTTGTTGATCTTATCGATGTACAGAAGGGGGATCTCGGTTAAACCCTTAGCGATGGCGTCGTGGTAAACCGTCTCGGTGAACTCCTCGTTCAACTGTAGGACGACTTCCCCAGTTTCTGGCACATAGGCGTCGGTGGCCGCGTAACGACCAAAGAAATCCGAGACGCTGGCCGCGATCTCCTTAATGCCCGCCTCTTCCAGTTTTTTGGCGGTGCCTTTGTTGATCTTCTTGCCCTTCCGCAAAATGATGGCCCCATTGCGCGGATCGGCGATGTCCTCTTGAGCTTTGTGGCCAATTAAATGGTTGGGCGAAAGCTCGCGGGTGACTTGCCCAGCGTTGAAGCGGATGATCTCTTTGTCGTAAAAATGGTCCAAAAGCTCTTGGGAGCTGTAGCCCAAGGCCTTTAGAAGGATGGTCACCGGGAACTTCCGGCGGCGGTCGATACGGGCGTTAATGATATCCCGGGGGTCCAATTCCAGGTCCAGCCAAGAGCCGCGCATGGGGATGATCCGGGCCGAGTAAAGGATTTTGCCCGAAGAGTGGGTTTTACCCCGGTCGTGATCGAAGAAGATGCCCGGCGAGCGATGAAGCTGGGAGACTATAACCCGTTCCGAGCCATTGACCACAAAGGTCCCCTGGTCGGTCATAAGGGGTAAAGTCCCAAAATAGATCTCCTGGGCTTTTATGTCGTGAATGGTTTTAGCCCCGGACTCTTTATCTTGGTCGTAGAGCTCTAGGGCCACGTTGATCTTTAAGGGAGCCTCATAGGTCATGCCCTTAGCCATACACTCATCAACGTCGTACTTGACCTCGTCAAAGGAGTAGCTTATAAACTTAAGATTAGCCAGACCGGAAAAGTCAGCGATAGGGAAGACACTGTTAAAAACCGCTTGCAAACCGTAATCCTGGCGCTCTTCCGGGGGAACGTCCTTCTGGAGGAAACGCTCGTAGGAACAACGCTGCATTTCGATAAGATTTGGCATTTCGGTAACTTGCTCAGTTTTCCCGAAATTCTTGCGAACGCGCAGATGGGAAACGGAAGACATTGTCTCTCCTTGCCGCTGGCGACTTGCCAGGAATGAGAAGCGGTCCTTGGCGAAACGCGAAAAAAATCCACTTGGCCCGGAAAATTCAACCCAGGCTCAAAGTACAAGTAGGAGCGTAGCCGCGTATCGGGCTTTGTCTTTGAATTTCACCTAATGACTCTAGGAATCAATACATTGACGGCGGTTCTTTATAGGAGTTAAACCCTGGAGGCGAGACCACCTGGCCGGCCAGAGCGGGGAGGAAAGGCGAAAGATAAAACCATTAAAGATGGCTAATCTTTTTGGCTTAGGTCAATCGCCCGCCGGGAAAAATAAGAGACTTGTTAATGGTCAAATGGACCGTAAAAGGGGGTCTGGCCCTAAGATAAGCTTTACCATTAGGGCCAGAGAAAAAAGGCCTTACTTAATTTCCGCTTTGGCTCCCGCCGCCTCAAGCTGCTTTTTGTACTTTTCCGCGTCATCCTTGGTTAGGCCTTCGCGGACGGTTTGCGGGGCGCCCTCAACCAGGTCTTTGGCCTCTTTAAGGCCCAAGGAGGTGATGGCCCGGACTTCCTTAATAACGTTGATCTTCTGATCGCCGAAAGAAGTCAGGATAACGGTGAACTCAGTCTGCTCCTCAACCGGGGCCGCCGCCTCAGCTGGGCCAGCCGCCGCGGCCACGGCCACCGGAGCCGCCGCCGAGACTCCAAAGATCTCCTCAAGCTCGTGAATGAACTCGCTGAGCTCGATAACTGACAGGTTTTTAATGAACTCTATGACTTCCGCCTTGGATACGCTCACGCTGAAAATCCTCCACCAGGGTTATAGGTCCTGGATAAAATTTAGAGGCCCAGCCAATAAAGGCATAAGGGCCGAAATATTCGTTTTTATTCCAATGGCCATTATCAATCCGGAACTAAAGCGCTCCCGGATATGGGCTAAGCCGCTTCGCGACTGTCTTTAATGGCCACCAGAGCGTAAAGAAGCTTCTGAGGCACGGCGGCCAGGACCCGCACTAGGGACGTGGGCACGGCCTGCATGGTGCCAAGTAAGCTGGACAGAAGAGCTTCCCGGCTAGGTAACTTGGCCAGGGCCTTAATCTGGTCCGGGGTCAAGACTTTAGACCCTAAAACTCCGCCTTTAATGACTAACTTTTCGTTGTCTTTGGCGAAGTCAAACAGGGCTTTAGCTAGAGCCGCAGGGTCAGCCTTGGTGTAACCTAAGGCGTTGTTGCCTTCCAGAAGATCGTCTAAGGCCTTAACCGGACTGTCTTGGGACGCGAGCTTAACCAGGGTGTTCTTGGTTACCCGAAACTCAGCCCCAGACTGGCTTATTTTCCGCCTGAGGGAGCTTAGGGTTTCCATGGAAAGACCCTTAAAGTCCGTCAAAAAGACAGCCTGGGAAGAGCTAAAGACCTCTTTCAGCTCAGCGACCACAGCTTCTTTTTTCTGTCGCTCCATTATGGTTTTCCTCCTTTCTTGGGCAGGTTTAGGCGGCGACTAATGGCCGCCTCTTTCGGCCCAAGCGGGGTGGAAAAATCCACGGCCTCGGCCGGCGGCGAAACGCTCTTCTTAGGCTTAAAGCCAAACCGGCTGTCTTAGGTCCGAAAAATCTATGACCAGAAGCTTTTTAAACTCTGGAATAAAAACAATATTTAGCGTTTAGGCTAAGTAACTTTTTAAGTCCTTAACTAAAAGCGGATCCACCTTAAGGCCAGGGCCCATGGTGGAAGACATGGAAATAGCCTTAATGTAAGCCCCTTTGGAGGCGGCGGGCTTTAAACGCACCAAAGCGTCCATGAGGGCGGCCACGTTGATCAAAAGTTGCTGGGGCGTAAAGCTCAGCCGACCCACGGGAGCGTGAATAATACCGGTCTTTTCCACCCTAAACTCGATTTTCCCGCCTTTAAGGTCTTTAACCGCCGCCCCCACGTCAAAGGTCACCGTGCCGAGTTTGGCGTTGGGCATAAGGCCCCGGGGACCTAAAATCTTCCCTAAACGACCAACCACGCCCATTAAATCCGGAGTGGCCACGGCCTTATCAAAGTCTAAAAAACCGCCTTGGACCTTAGCCGCTAAATCCTCGGCCCCCACCACATCGGCCCCCGCGTCTAAGGCTTCCTTTTCCTTATCGCCTTTGGCGAAAACCGCGACCCGAACGTCCCGGCCAGTGCCTGAAGGTAAGGAAACCGTGCCCCTGACCATCTGATCAGCGTGCCGAGGATCCACGCCCAACCGGACGGCGATCTCTAAGGTCTCGTTAAACTTGGCCTTGGCGATTTCCTTAATAAGGGCGACCGCCTCCTCGAAGGTGTAGCGTTTCAGCCGATCGACTTTGGCTAGGGCCTCTTTGAATCTTTTACCGACTTTCATGAAGTCTCCCCGTGGGTAATAACTAAAGGGCTCCCCGTAACGCCCTGGGTGGCTAGGCCACCATTTAATTGACTCAAAAAATAAATAGTCTTCAACCTAAAATTGATTCACTTGTTACCTGGTATAGTATGTGTAGAATGTTTAAAGCTAACATAAAACACCAATACAAACCAAATCAATCTTGAGGTTAAAAACAATTACAATTTAATTACAATATATATTTTTCTAATTCACTTAACTGGAAAGTCAAGGGTTAAACCAAAAAGTTAGCTAAAAAGGTTTATTAGGATAGAATTTCCAAGCCCATGCTCCGGGCCGTGCCCGCGATGATTTTCTTGGCCGCCTCTATATCATTGGCGTTTAAATCTTCCATCTTCTTTTTGGCGATCTCCTCTAGTTGCTCTTGGGTCAATTGACCGACTTTGGAGCGACCCGTGGTTGAGGAGCCCTTGGGGACTTTGGCCGCCTCTTTCAAGAGGACTGAGGCCGGGGGCGTCTTGGTGACGAAGGTGAAGGTGCGATCGGAATAGACGGTGATAACCACCGGAATAATAGTTCCACTCTGGCTCTGCGTTCTGGCGTTGTAAGCTTTAACGAACTCGCCTATATTTAAACCGTGCTGACCCAGGGCTGGACCCACCGGAGGACCAGGCAGGGCCTGACCCGCTGGTAGCTGTAATTTGACCTGAGCCGTTACTTTCTTAGCCATGAGCGAAACTCCCTAAAAAACCAGAAACAATCTGGCCAGACGATCCCGAGTCTAAAAAGGCTAAGCGCCTTTAAACACTCTAAAAACCAGATTTCTCGACATCCCTCTGGCTAGAGAGTCGAAATCTTAACTATAGCGCTAAAAATAAAAAAAATCAAGGGGAATTTTCATTCCGCTTAAATATTTTTTTCTCCAACCTTTAAATAATAAGGTCAGCTAGTCTTGTCCACCTGGATAAAGTCCAGCTCAACTGGGGTGGGTCGGCCAAAGATGCTGATAAGGACTCTAAGCTTCCCTTTGTCCTCGTTAACCTCTTCAACCACTCCAGTGAAGTTGGTGAAGGGGCCTTCAACCACTTTAATCTCATCGCCCTCATCGAAGTGGAACTTGGGTTTGGGCTTTTTCACGCCCTCTTCCATCTGGGTCAGGACGCGCTGGGCCTCTTCATCGGAGATGGGCTCAGGCTGGTTCTTTTCCCCCAGAAACCCCGTGACTTTAGGGGTCTCTTTGACCATGTGCCAGGTAAAATCGGTCAGTTCCATCCGAACCAAGAGGTAGCCAGGGAAGAGCTTACGGGAAGCGGTCCGCCGACCGCCACTTTTGGACATCTCCATCACGTTTTCCATGGGCAGGATCACATCGGTGATCAATTCCTCTAGATGGTGCTTTTTTATAGCCTCATCCAGGGCCTGTTTGACCCGATTCTCAAAGCCGGAAAAAGTGTGAACGACATACCATCTAAGGGCCACGGTTAAATACGCTCCTCTACTGGGCGGCCTTTTCCATAAGGCCCTAGAAACTTTAAAATGGCGGTTAAGCTCAAGAGATTAAATAAGCTCAACCAACTAGGAGGCGGAGGATCCAGGATAAAAAACCGTCCACTAGACCCAAATAAGCCGCGGAAACGGCCACCAAAACCAGAAGAACCCCAGTGGATTTGAACGTTTCCTTACGGGTGGGCCAAGTGACACGGGACAGCTCTTTGCGGGCGTCCTTAAAAAACTGGATTAACCGAGCCGGGGCGCTAGGGGCCTTGACCTCACCCTCTTCCTTTTTGGACTTGAGTCTGGGCGGAGCCGGGGCTACGGGTTTGGTTTCCTTAGCTAGCTCAATTCCTTGGGGATTAGCGGAGTTTTCAACGACAGCCTTATTTTTACGGTGTTTGGTCATGCGGAAAAAAAACTCCTCTATGATATCGACCAAAGGCCCCCAAAAGCCCTATCTAAAACAATTAACTAAAGGCCATTAAGTCAGATTAGGCGACCAATTGTGGCAGGCCAGGAGGGACTCGAACCCCCAACCCCCGGTTTTGGAGACCGGTGCTCTACCAATTGAACTACTGGCCTATGGTCGCCTGGGACTTTTTAAGGGCCCTATTTGACCTCGCGATGAAGCGTGTGGCGTCGATCAAAAGGACAATATTTTTTGGTCTCCATGCGAGCGGGGTGTTTTCTCTTACTCTTGGTGGTGGAGTAGTTCTTGTTCTTGCACTCGGTGCACTGGAGTTGGATAATGATTCTGTCGTCCTTGGCCATCTGACCACCTCACCAAAAATCGTTAAAAAGTTTATGGAGCCCACAATCGGACTTGAACCGATGACCTCGTCCTTACCAAGGACGTGCTCTACCTGCTGAGCTATGTGGGCGAAGCCGCGCTTATGAGCGACGGTAAGCCGTCTGGAGCGGGAAACGGGGTTCGAACCCGCGACATTCAGCTTGGAAGGCTGACGCTCTAGCCAACTGAGCTATTCCCGCTCAGGATAAAATAATGGTGGAGGGGAGAGGGTTCGAACCTCTGTAGGCGTTAGCCGGCAGATTTACAGTCTGCTCCCTTTAACCACTCGGGCACCCCTCCATCTCATCATGACCCGATTTTAGAACAGGTCTTTTTGACAAGCTATGTATTTTAACCGTTTAGCTTATTCCTGTCAATAGCCCCTGACGAAAAATTTTTACAGGAAAATTTTATGATAAATTTCAGTATGTTACTCTAAACCCAGCTTGGCAAATAGTTTTTAAACATGAAGTGTATCAGCCTCAGGCTAGAATTCTATGATATAACAAAACATAATAAAACTATAAATTTATAGCCAAAATATGTAAAATATATATATAAAAATATAATTACTTAATTTAATATTAATTATAACTGTATTATATTTAATATATAGCATAATAATAATGAATAATAAAATAACATACAACAAAACCCAGACTGGCCCTTGATGGTACCATGGCACAGAAAGAGGCAGAAGAAAAAAATCGAAATATCTAATCTTCACAACAACTCAATAAACCGCCGTCTTGTTCTTCTGTTAGGGTTGTTTACAGAATCCCAAAAGAGGAGTACACTACGCCTCGATTGGAAATTATCAGTAGCCTACCAGTTAGCTCATACAGTTGGAAAATAATGCTGACATCCATTTTTGTTAATCTTAAGACTCCTTTGTGGCTGTAAAGTGGATCCAATTGTGGTGTCTCCAATTGTGGCCAGGAGATTGAAGCATATAAAGACAGTAAAATTCATATTTGTTTTATTAATCATAACAATTATCCTGTATTGTATCTATTGACGTAACTAGATTTTAATTTTTAACATATAACAGTGAATTAATTTTAAGTTATAGTATAAATAATTTTGATATATACTACAATCGAAACTTTGAATTTATATTATAAATTTTCAATACATAGATACCCTGGATATATATACTGATACAATTTTACATGTGAGTTATAATTAGAATCAAGGTTGAGGATTCTCCGACCCTCCCAAGAAAAACAAATATTCTTTCGCGGTTTACCTTTTGATAAATTTTTCAGTCAGATTGTTTCGCATATTTTTATTGTTGTCTTTTTACAGCAGGATCCTGTATATAGATACTTTCGTTGCAACCAACGCTTCTAAGGTCAATTTTAGAAATTACCTAAGAAAACATTTAATTATGCTAACTGCGATTCCTAACAGTATCTTTTTGCGACTAAATACGAATTATACAAATAATAAATTTATAATTTAATAAATATTTTAGGCATATTTATGAATTCTCCATTAATAAGCATACTCTCTGCGTTTAAAAATGATATTAAAATGCTTAAACTTGTAATGGACTCTGTTCTTGAGCAAAATTATCCTAAAGTTGAGCATGTAATTATTGATGGTGAATCTACAGATGGTTCAGTCGATCTTTTAAAAGAATATGAAAGTAAATACTTCCTAAAAGGTTATTTACTTGTCTGGAAATCAGAAAAGGATAATAACAGTTCAGAAGCTTACAATAAAGCAGCCGGAATTGCTAGTGGTGCGTATTTTATACAATTTACAAATTTATTTGTGTCAGATAATTCGCTTAAAACTATTGTTGATCTTTTGGTTAATGGCGGGTATCATGGAGTCGCAGGCGGATATATATACCTAAGAAATGGGCGTATCATACGCCGTTGGAGTGGGAAACAGCTACCATGGCGATTAGGTTGGATGGCCGCTACTGAAACGTTTCTTATCTCAAGAACGGTGTTAGAAAAATACGAAATCGCTGACCCAGCCTTTAAACGTTCAAGTGATTACAATTTTCAACTCTCACTATTTTTAGATCCAAAAATTATAGTTAAGTCATTTAATATACCTATTACTTTATTTATTTCTGGAGGTGAAAGTAACGGTGGTTTCATGAATAATTTAAAATCAATTTATTGGGATTACATCGCTTTAAGAAATCATAAGGTTAAATTTGCATTTTTCACTTCTTTTTGTAAGTGTATACATGCTTTTTTTGGTTACTTATTAGCTCCACGGACAATTATTTCTTCAAAACACATTAATAAATTGAATTAATGACAAAAGTTCAATTTTTACGTCCTTTTTTGTTTAATTCAGGTGGTACCATAGTATATATGGTATGCCTATGGATTATCAATATTTTTGTAGTTAGATTATCAACAGGATTTAGTGACGCCGGTAATCTCGCTTTAGCAATGAGTATTGCTAATATTTTTAGAACAGTTGCTTTGTTTGGTGTCAGAAACTTTCAAGTTTCTGATATAAATAATGAATTTTCTAATAATATTTACGTTACTTCAAGAATTATTACAGTTATTGTTTCATTTATTTCATGTTTTCTATATACATTAATGTTTATTAATACATGGTATCAACGTGTTATAATTTTATCATTTATGCTTTTTGTTGAAGGTGAATCATTTATAGATGTTTTGAATGGAATAGAGCAAAAAAATGGAAAACTAGAATATGTAGGAGTGTCTCTAGCTATTAGAGGATTTATTTTACTTTTTATGTTTTTGATTATTTTCCCTAAATTTGGGTTAATAATATCGCTTTTGTGTATTGCTTTTTCTACAACTATCATATCACTTATTTATGATTTATTTTCTTTAAATAAAATAACAACTTTTAAGTTACAATTAAACATAAAAAAAATTATTTTATTACATAAAAAGTGTTTACCTATTGCTTTACAAAATATATTGTATGTTTGTTTGGTATCTATCCCTAGAAATTCACTAGAATTTTTGAAAGGAACCAAAGCGTTAGGTGCTTATAATTCAGCGACAATTCCTGCTATTGCAACACAATTAATTGCATTATTTATTTTTACTCCGTTAATTAATTCATTTTCTGAGTTGTCATTGCGAGGTCATTACAACAAATTTATAAAACTTTTTTTTATTATTTTTTTATTTATTTTATTAACTTGTTTAATTCTTATTACAATTGTTCGTTTATTTGGTGATATTGGTCTTAATATTTTATTTGGTCAAAATATTAACAATTACTCATACCTTTTGAATGATGCAATGATCAATGCTTCATTGACAGCTATAGACTGGTATTTAATTATGATTTTAACAGTCTTACGTAAATTAAAATGTATTATGTTATCTCATTTAATTGGTTTTTTGATATGTATTTTTACAGTAAATTGGTTTATTTCGTCTTATGATTTAAATGGCACCAACTTAGTACAGATTCTATCATTAAGCATTGTAAATTTAATCCAAATAATCATTTGTTTTAAATTTATATTTTTAATTTCAAAACATAATAAAGTAATTATTTGATAGCAGCACATCAAATTTCTTTATGAAATGAGTTTTTTATGTTTAAATCTATTTTATCGTCAAAAGCATATACACTTCGCAAAATGATATTAAATTCTGTCTTTAATAGCAGTACAGGACATGTCGCGACATCTCTTTCCTGCGCCGAAATACTGACTGTGTTATATATGGGTGGAGTGTTGCGCTATGACGCGTCAAACGCTGAATGGGAAGAACGAGATCGTTTTTTATTGTCAAAGGGCCACGCCGCGACTGGTTTTTACTGTACTCTAGCCATGGCCGGTTTTATTTCTGATGAAATCGCTCTTAACGTTTCTAGCAAAAACTCATCAGTAGGAGTCCATTTACAATCAAATATCCCGGGTGTTGAATTTACCAGTGGCTCGTTAGGTCAAGGGTTGGGGCTTGGTTGCGGAGTGGCTCTTGCGGCTCGGATGGATCGCCGTAATTATTTAACCTTTGTTCTGACTGGCGATGGTGAATGTAACGAAGGAAGTATTTGGGAAGCGGCCCTCTTTGCGGGCCACCATAAATTAAACAATCTTATCTGGATTATTGACAGAAATTATATGCAATGTTCAGACTTTACTGAAAATTGTTTATCATTAGAATCTTTAAAAGAAAAAATTACTTCTTTTAATTTTAATGTTAAGATTTGTGATGGAAATAATTGTAATTCCATTTTGGAAGCTCTTAAAGATGTTCGGTCTCGTGTTTCTACATCCCCATTGTGCATCATTGCCGAAACAGTCAAAGGACGTGGCATTCCAAGCGTAGAGAATGACCTCTTTGCTCATCATTATATCCCTGCTAAAGATAAAATTAAAGATATTATCGAGAATTATTTCGAACCTTTTATCTAATTTAAGGATTAACTATGCTTACTATGCGTGACGCTTTTTTTTATCGTGTTTTTGAACACGCTAAAAAAGATCCTAATATTATAGTTTTAACTTCTGACTTCTCTGCTCCTTCATTTGATTGCTTCCGCAAAGAATTGCCCAACCAGTTCATTAACACTGGTATATCTGAGCAAAACACAATCCTTGTCGCCGCAGGTTTAGCTCAGTCTGGAAAAAATGTTTTTGTGACGAGCATCGCTCCGTTTATTACGATGAGATGCTTTGAACAAATCAGACTTTATGTCGGTGATATGAATCTTAACATCAAAATCATTGCTGTAGGAGCTGGATTCAGCTATAATACCGCCGGTCCAACACATCACAGTGTCGAAGACCTAGCAATTTTAAGAACGATACCAAATTTAAGAATATTATCACCGTCATGCAATAGTCGCGTTATTGATTTTGCTACTTGGTGTGTAAACAACACTTGTCCTATATACGTTCGCCTTGATCGTATGACATTAGATGAGTTATACGACAATATTAATTGTTCAGAAGATAATGGATGCTATGTTATTAAAAAAGCACCTATAATGATTTTTTCTACAGGTTATATGGTCCATACTGCTATTAAAGCAGCTCAATCATCTGATATTGGTGTCGTTGATATATACAGAATACCTCTACAAATAGATTCATTCTTGAATATTGTTTCATACTGCTCTAAAGTAATTACACTTGAAGAACATGTATTTCAAGGCGGGTTAGGGTCATATATTTGCGAAATCTTAAATGATAATAATATTCTTTTACCTGTCAAAAGATTTGCTTTAGATTTTTCTAGTGGATTTTGTCATAGTTACGGAACTCGTGATGAAATGCATTCTACTTGCGGAATTGGAATTGACCAGCTTCTTTCATATATAAAGGATTTAATTCATGTTTAACGCCGATTTAATATTAATCAGGCCTAATGGCAAACATATTGTTTATACTGGTGTCAAACAAGGAGCTACCGCAGTTGATCCTCCTTATTGGCTGGCGGCCATGGGTGGCTTTCTTCGCGATAAGAACGTCAATGTTTCATTAATTGACGCTGAAGCCGCCGGATACACTCCAGAAGAGACAGCTGAAGTTATTGATAATATGAACCCCAAACTCGTTGGAGTATTTACGCTTGGCTCTAATCTCACAGCCAGTACTTGGGCTATGCCAGGCGCGTCTAACCTCTGTTCTGCGATTAAAACAAAAAATCCGGAAATTCCACTTTTTCTATGGGGAAATCATGTATCGGCTCTTCCTGAGAGGACATTGCGTGAGGAAGCCGTTGATTATGTAGTTATTGGTGAAGGTTTCGATGCTGTTTATTCTTTGTTTCAGTTTGTAGTTGATGGTAGTCCACAGCGTGATTCTATTCAAGGCGTACAATATTTAGAAAATAATAAATTATTGGGCGATGGTCATGTATCGACTATTAAAGATATTAATACAATCCCTGTCGATGGATGGGATTTAATACCTGAAACTCAGCGAAACTATCGAAACCATATGCATTTCGCCTTCGAAGATCTATCTAAAAGAGATTTTTACGGTGCTATTTTAACTTCTTTAGGTTGTCCATATGGATGCTCATATTGCGCTATCAGAACTTTTTCTGGAAATACTCGTAAAATGAGATATAAAACAATTGACAATGCTATTAAAGAAGTTGATTGGTGGGTTAACAACCGTAATGTGTATTATTTACGGATCCTAGACGAATGTTTCACTGCTGACAGAAAATTCGCTATTGATTTTTCCAACGCGCTTAAAGCTCGTAATTATAACCTTTCTTTATGGATTAACGCACGTATTGACTTAGTAGATGAAGAATTACTGACTATTATGAGAAGCGCCGGCATTAAATGGGTAGGTTATGGTATTGAAAGCGGCTCAACTCGCATTCGAAAAATTGCCCATAAACAACAATATGATTATACAAAAATCAAAGAAGTTGTTGATTTAACTCATAAATGTGGTTTACATATATGTGGAAATCTCATGTTTGGCCTACCTGGAGAAAATAAAGATGATATGCTAGCCGACATTGAGATGCTCCGAGAGCTTCGCGTTGACTACCCAAATTTATACTGCACTATGGCTTACCCTGGGTCACCTCTGTATGACGATATTTTGTCTAAAAACCCAGATTGGTTGCCAAAAGAATGGGCAGGTTACGCTCAATTATCATATGAAACTACTCCTTTACCTACTGAGTATTTGACATCCGGGGAAATTTTAGATTTTCGTGATCGGGCTTTCAATATGTATTTTACCGATAATAAACCTTATTTTGATATGATTAATAATAAATTCGGACAATTAGCGGTTGATGCAATCAATAATATGCTTAATGCTAAGATCAAACGGAAAATTTTAGGCGATTAATTATGCTTAAAGATTCTAAAATATTTATTCCTAACCATCATGACATGGTGGGAGCTTCGATTTTACATCAACTTCGTCAAGATGGTTATTCTAACATTATTACTCGAGATGATAATGAATTAGATCTTACTGATGAATTTGCAACAGATATTTTTTTTGAAAGCGCAAAACCCGAATTTGTCTTCTGTTTTGCTGGTTCACATGGAGGTATTATTAAAAATACTTCATATCCAGCAGACATCATTTATGAGGTACTTAAAGTTCAAATAGCTATTATACATGCTGCTTATAAGCATAAAGTCAATAAATTGCTATTTTTAGCCGGTAACTGCATTTATCCTAAATTTTCTAATCAACCCATTGTTGAAGACTTCTTTATGGATGGGAAAATGGAGCCAACCAGCGCGGCGTATTCTACCGCTCGAGCTGCTGGCGTTGAAATGTGTTGGGCCTATAATAGGCAGTATGGAACCAATTTTATTCCCGCTATTTTGCCTAACTACTACGGTCCAGGAGATGATTATACTGAGGACGGCCATGTATTAGCCAGCATTCTCAACAAAATTTATAACGCAAAAGTTACGAATCTTTCTAAAGTTGTTTTATGGGGTACCGGGACACCTAAACGTCAATTTATGTTTTCCCAAGATATAGCGCGTGCCTGTATTCTAATAATGAATACTTATTCTAGCACAGAATTAATCAATATTTCTGGAGGAGAGGAACTATCTATTTTTGAAATTGCTCATAAAACAAAAGAATTAGTTGGTTATAGTGGCGAAATTATTTTTGATTCAAATAAACCTGATGGAACTCCACGAAAATTGATGGATAATTCTAAGTTAAAGGCTCTGAATTTTTTTGAACAAACTTGTTTTGATGAAGGTTTATTGTTGCTTTATAATGATTATCTTACTAATTTTGTAAAGCATTAAGTTTTTTAATATTGGAAGTTTTATGATTATTACGCGAACGCCTTTTCGTATTTCTTTTTTTGGGGGAGGATCTGATTATCAACCTTTTTTTAATGAACATGGTGGCAGTGTACTTTCTACTACTTTCGATAAATATTGTTATACTACTGTGAGAAAATGTCCTCCTTTCTTTGATTATAATTCACAAATTCGTTATGCAAAAACAGAATATATTGTTTCTACTGATGATATTGAACATCCACTTGTCCGCAATTGTATGCTACATTTAAATGCTCATAATTTAAACGTCGCTTATGACGCGGATTTACCTGCTAGATCTGGACTGGGCAGTTCGTCTTCTTTCGCGGTTGGATTACTCCAGGCGCTTTATTCTTTGCGTGGTCAGTACGTTGATAAACGCCAATTAGCTGAAGACGCTATTTACGTTGAACGCGTTTTATGCAGTGAAAGTGGTGGTTGGCAAGATCAGGTAGCCGCCGCGTTCGGAGGTTTCAATCGTATAGATTTTTATGATGATCGTTTTTCTTTAGAGCCTGTAATTATTTCTAAAGAGCGAAAAATTGAGCTTGAAAATTGTCTTTTAATGTTTTTCACTGGTATTTCTCGTGTTTCATCTACTATTGCTCAGTCTTATGTTAAATCACTTCATGATATCAAGTCTGAACTATTAGAAATAAAGTCGTTCGTTAGCGAAGCAGAAAAAATATTAATTTCTACTTCTGATATTACTGATTTTGGTAAGCTTTTAGATCTTTCATGGAAAATAAAAAGAGGTTTAACTACTAAAACATCAACAAGTTTTGTTGATGACATATATAACGCCGCGATACGTGAAGGCGCTGTTGGCGGGAAGCTGTTAGGGGCTGGAGGTGGAGGGTTCATATTATTTTTCGCAAAACCTGAATACCATTCCGCGATAAAAAAAGTTATGAAAGGTCTGGTTTTTGTTCCTATTTCTTTTGAAAATAGCGGTTCTCGTGTCCTTTATTATATCCCTGAGGATGACTATATTAAAGAAGGTAGTATTAAATGAATGCTTTAATTACTGGTATAACAGGAATGGTTGGCTCTCATCTTGCCGATTTTCTTCTTTTAAATACTGATTGGAATATTTATGGTTTTCAACGGTGGCGCAGTTCGTTTGAAAACATTAGCCATTTAGCAAAAAAAATTAATAATAATGACCGTATTTTTCTTAGATATGGTGATTTAAATGACCAATCTTCTTTAATTTCCCTGATTGAAGAAGTAAATCCTGATTTTATTTTCCATTTAGCTGCTCAAAGTTATCCCCAAACCAGTTTTTCTTCACCTCTTGAAACTTTAAACACCAATATTTTAGGCACCGCTAAATTACTTGAAAGTGTCAGGCTTTTACGACAAAACCCTGTTATTCATATTTGCGCTTCAAGCGAAGTTTTCGGTCGCGTTTCTAAGGAAAATGTGCCGATAAGTGAAAATTGTAGCTTTCATCCAGCCTCCCCTTACGCGATCAGTAAGGTTGGCACTGATTTGCTTGGTCGTTACTACGCTGAAGCTTATAAAATGACTATCATGACAACGCGAATGTTCACACATACAGGCCCTCGTCGGGGAGATGTATTTCATGAATCATCTTTTTCCAAACAAATAGCTATGATTGAAGCTGATATTATACCTCCAGTTATAAAAGTTGGTAATTTAAATTCTTTACGTACTTATGCTGATGTACGTGATGCTGTTAGAGCTTATTATATGCTTGTAACTGTTAATCCAATTCCTGGTGAAGTTTACAATATTGGCGGTTCACACACATGTACTGTTGGTGATACATTATCAACTCTATTATCATTATCAGTCAGAAATGATATTGAAGTCAAGCCTGATCAAATCCGTTTTCGTCCTATTGACGCGGATTTACAAGTTCCTGACACAACTAAATTTACAAATCATACTGGATGGCACCCTGAAATTCCTTATCAACAAACAATGAGTGATTTACTTAATTATTGGCGTGAGCGTGTCATTCGAGAAGGCGTACAGCTAACTAGATAAATTTCTGATTAATTTTGGAGTTTTTAATGAAAGTAGTGATTATGGCCGGAGGCAAAGGAACTCGCGTAGCCAGTATTAATTCTGACGTTCCGAAGCCAATGCTACAAATCGCGGGTAAACCAGTTCTGGAACATCAAATAGACTGTCTAAAACGTCAATCAATTAATGATATAACACTTATTATTGGCCATTTAGGTAATGTTATAAAAGATAAATTTTCTGATAATGTCTCTTATATTGAAGAAAAAGAACCTCTTGGTACGGCAGGAGCCTTATATTATTTAAAAAATATTATTGAAGATGATTTTCTTTTATTAAATGGTGATATAATATTTGATGTGGATATTGAGCGGTTTAGAAATTTTCATAAGCAACACAAAGGGTTAGCTACCCTTTTAACCCATCCCAATGACCATCCCTATGATAGCGGTGTTGTGGTCGCGGACAAAAATAATAAAGTTGTCCAGTGGTTAACTAAAGAGGATGAACGCGGGTGGTATAAAAATCGTGTCAACGCTGGTTTACATATGTTATCTCCTAAATTTCTTGATCGCTTTACATCTATTCAAAAATTAGATCTTGATCGTGATATATTTAAGACAATGATAAAAGAAAACTCTCTTTATGCGTATAACTCTCCTGAATATGTTAAAGATATAGGGTCTCCAGATCGTTTTTATATTGCTGAACACGATATTTTAACAAATAAAGTTCAATCAAAAAATCTTGGCACCAAACAAAAAGCGATTTTTCTTGATCGTGATGGTACAATTAATAAATATGTAGGTTTTTTAACTAATATTGATGAATTTGAATTAATAGATAGCACTATTGATATTATTAAATATGCCAATAACCAATGTTATTTAGTTATAGTTGTTACTAATCAACCAGTTATTGCTAGAGGTGATTTATCTTGGATTCAATTAACTGAAATACATAACAAAATGGAGACATTACTCGGTCTTAAAGGCGCGTATATTGATGATATTTTTATTTGTCCGCACCATCCTGATAAAGGTTTTGAAGGTGAACGCGTGGAATACAAAATTGATTGCTTTTGCCGGAAACCAAAACCCGGTATGTTATTGCGAGCCGCGGAAAAATACAACATAGATTTGTCCCAAAGTTATATGTTAGGTGACAGCGAAGGCGATATTTTGGCTGGATCTGCCGCTGGTTGCAAAAGTATGTTTATAAAAGATTTTAAAATTAATATGTTAACTTAATTTTATTTTTTATCAATCTAATATATGTAATTAATCGAATTTATAAATTTTTAATATCTTGAATAAATATATTTTTACATATTAATACCTTAAAAAAACAACTACCTACTTTAAAATCTAACATCTATTTCTCCACTATTTCTAAAAATCATTATGCCCGTAAGTTCCCTCTCAGTTTCTTCTTAACCCCCTCAGATATTTGTGTTAATATATAGCAAATCTTACTTGAGACCTTCCCAATCTGGTTAGCCAATGGTCATTAGCGCCAAGCTGGAATTACCACAGCAGTTTAAATCACCCCGCCCTCTTCCTTGGGTTATGGGGGTGATCTTTCTTTTTGGCCTAAGTTTCAGCCTCATCAACTTTACCTACTACTCGCGCCTAGCCGCTGTCTGGCCTCCAGGGCCTTTGGGTGGGGTCATCTTTCTGGATCTAGCCTTTCTAGCCATGGCCTTAGGCGGTTTGTGGTGGGGCGATTCCATTAAAGGTGAAAGCGCGGCCACTAGCCCTCTATTAGCCATAACTTTAATCGCTGGCTCCTTCTTTTTTCTGGTGGCTCCTTTTCTTTTGCCTGCGTCCTCGGTCAGTCGGCTTATCACCCAAAGCTGGGGCGGTTACTTTGGCGGGCGAATCTGGATGGCTTTATTGGTCATTCTACCAGGATTTTTCCTGTGGGGAGCGGCTCCCCCGTTTTTAACGGCTTTGGCCTTTCCTCAGGAGCGAGGTCTAGCTTCAGGCGTCTTTTCCATCTTTAGTTTAACCCTCATCGCCATGGCTTTGGGAGCTGTGGCCCTATGGTGGTGGCCAACTGAGGTTCCTATCTGGCTAGAGCGATTAATAGGCTTACCTTGTCTACCAATATTGATCATCGGGCTTAAGCTCTGGGCCAAAACCCCGTTGGAGGACCGTAAGAACCTACCTTTCTGGCCCAGCCCTTCTATGGGTCTGTGGACTGGGGAAAAGGTCTATGGCCTGGACATACTGATCACCCCGCGCCGGGCTCGGACCTTAACCCCGGCTCTTTTCTTAGGGACCATCGCCGCCACCATGGCCGTGACCATCTGGCTCTTACCCTTTTTCACCAGCGACCAGGCCCCAGTCTGGACTTTCGCGCCCCATATCCTAGTTTTCTTAGCTTTAGGGGCTCTGGCTTGGGGCCCACTTCTAGCGGCCATAGCATCGCCTATGGCCGCTTTGGGCTTAGACTTTTTCTTTTTAGGCCTAATTCTGTTTTTAGGCCCTAACCCGCCCGCCTTATTATCCAGTTCTTGGCTGTCCATTGGAGGTATCCTTATCTCATTAGGGGCTATTTGGCCGCTGGGGGCGAGGATCAGCCTTATTCGCTACGGTTTTATTCCATCAGGTTTGGGGCACGTCAATATCTGGTTTTTAGGCGGGGCTTTAATTGGCCTAACCGTCACGGTGGCCTTTTTAAGCCAACATCCTCATATGGCCGCCTCCTTTTATCAAATCGCCTTCGCCAGCTCCCTTTTGGCTCTAGCCATTACCTGGAACTGGCTGTGGGGCCTATTGGTCTTAGTGGGTCTTGGTCTTGGGTATTTTTTGTTTTAAAAAAAGTGGCTCAATTTCTAGGCGGAGTAAACAAAAACCATTCCTTGGACTCCCATTTTTAGTTATTAAAGGATAGCGTTTTAGTTGTTATATTGATTTTAAGGGCAGTATTAGCGTTAATTATTTTAAATAATGATCATTGGCCTTTACTCCCCCTAGTTTAAAGATTTGTGATAAAATCCCTTATCGCCTTTAACTCGGACACGCCGCGCTATTGGCCAGGGCGATTGTCGTATCGCCCTTTAGCCAGCTCTCCTCGTCTTTATGAGGAGACTATTTATGAGGTCTTATGAGAAACGAAGCAGGTCCAGGCCCAGAGGCCGAGGAAACTTTTGAGGCGGGCTTAGAGCGCCTGACCGGTCTGGTTTCCTCTTTGGAAAGTCAGGAGCTTAGTTTAGACGAGGCTATTAAAGCTTTTGAGGACGGAGTGGCTTTAAGTCAGAAGCTTTCGGACAAACTGAGCGTGGCTGAGGCTAGATTGGAAATATTGACTAAAGGGGCTGACGGTTTGCCCATCGCCAAACCTTTAACCCTGGACAATGGCAAAGACGATGATGCGGCCCGTTCTTAACAACTGGCGTCGCTCCAAAATTAATTTTATTAATGAGGAGCTGGCTCTGTGTATGGACAAACTGGAGGAAAACCAGCCTGAGGACATAATCAGACTCACTAAAGCCATGCGCCACAGTTTATTAAGCGAGGGCAAAAGAATAAGGCCCTTATTGACCTTGACCGTGGCTGAGGCTATTGGCGAAAAGGCCACTAACGTCCTTCCTGGGGCCTTGGCCGTGGAGATGGTCCACGCCTATTCTCTAATCCACGATGATCTGCCAGCTCTAGACAACGACGACTTTCGTCGGGGCCAACCCACCTGCCATAAAATTTATGGAGAGGCTATGGCTATTTTGGCGGGCGACGCCTTATTAAGCTTAGCCTTTGAGCAATTAGGCGAATTAGCCGGCAAAGCCGGTTGGTCGAACCGAGCTGGCGGGGCTATCCGCGTTTTAGCCAAAGCCATTGGCCCTCTTGGCATGGTCGGCGGTCAAGTTGAGGATCTGGCCTTTGAGAAAAGAACGCCCACCTTAGCGGAAAGCCAGGCTATGGTAAGGCGGAAAACCGGCGAGCTATTTGGCGCGGCTTTAGGCGTGGGCGCGGCCTTATCCGGCGGTGACCGTAAGACCATCGACACTTTCCATAAGGCCGGCCTCCTAGCGGGCGAGGCTTATCAGATAGATGACGACATTTTAAACCAAATTGGCGACCCTGACCTTTTGGGTAAAGCCGTGGGCTCGGATCTTAAACGCGGTAAATCCACCTCCCCAACGCTTATGGGCTTCAAGGTGGCTTCCGCCAGAGCCAAGGACTTAATCGCCAAAGCCATTAGGCTGACCGGCCCTTACGCTTCGGAAAAACTGACTTGGCTTTTAGACTCGCTGATTGACCGGACCTTTTGAAAGCCGCTCCGATGTCCGAAACCCAACTTCCTAAACCTCGACTGCTGGACGCCATCAATTCCCCCCAGGATCTTCGAGAGCTGGACTTAAAGGATTTAACTGTCCTAGCTCAGGAGATCCGGGCGGAAATCGTCCGCGTGGTCACGGTTAATGGCGGCCACTTAGCCTCCTCTCTGGGGGCGGTGGAGCTAATCATCGCCTTACATCACGTCTTTAACACCCCTTACGACCAAATAGTCTTTGACGTGGGCCACCAGACCTACGCTCATAAGATCTTAACTGGTAGGGCCAAAGATTTTAACCGTATTAGGCAAGCTGGGGGCATATCCGGATTCCCGAGGCGCGAGGAAAGCCTCTATGACGTCTTTAGCGCCGGTCATTCCTCAACCTCCATCTCCGCCGCCATGGGCCTCGCCACAGTCCGCGATCTTTTGGGCGAAAACCGAAATGTGGTGGCCGTCATTGGGGACGGGGCCTTAACTGGCGGCATGGCTTTGGAGGCTATTAACCACGCCGGCGGTTTACAAAAAAACCTTTTAGTCATTTTAAACGACAACCGCATGTCCATTAGCCCCAACGTTGGGGCCATCAGTCAATACTTATCGCTAAAAATGACCTCGCCCGAGCTTTTAAGCTTACGGGAAGCGGTTAAAAGGACTTTAGAAAAATTCCTGCCCCATAAAGGCCGCCGAGTCATTCGTCGCTTCCAAATGGCCGAAGAGGCCATGAAGGGTTTTTTAGTCTCGCCTAACTCCTTTCTGGCTTGCTGGGGGTTTAAATACCTAGGCCCCATTGACGGCCATGATTTAGAGACCTTAATTAAAGCCCTTCGCCAGGTTAAAGGCTTAAACCGCCCCATTCTTTTGCACGTTTTAACCACTAAAGGCAAAGGTTACCCCCCCGCGGAGCGGAACCCCTTAGCCTTCCATGGTTTAGGCCGCCCGTCATTGTTTGGCCACCACGGTCACCATGAGATCGCTAGCCACCCTAAAGAGGTTGAGGTTCCCGAGCCCCCGCCGCCGGTTTTGGCCCCACCTAAAACTTACACTGAAGTCTTTGGCCGGTTCTTAGTCAAAAAGGCCAAAGCGCTCCCCAGCTTAGTGGCCATCACCGCGGCCATGAGCCAAGGGACGGGGTTAGATGAGTTTTTTCGTGTTTACCCGACCCGGGCCTTTGACGTGGGTATCGCGGAGCAACACGCCGTGACTTTCGCGGCTGGGCTAGCCGCTGGCGGCTTAAGGCCAGTGGTGGCCATTTACTCCACTTTTCTACAGCGAGCCTTTGATCAACTGTTCCATGACGTGGCCCTAGCCAACCTACCAGTCATTGTGGCCGTGGATCGGGCTGGGTTAGTGGGCGAGGATGGGCCCACTCACCACGGAGGACTGGATCTCTCTTTTTTAAGATTATTGCCCAACTTTACGATCATGGCCCCTAAAGACGAAGGGGAAATGGAGGCGATGCTGGAACTGGCCTTTAACCTTGACGGGCCAGTGGCCATTAGGTATCCTCGCGGCCCGGTTAGTGGACGGTCTTTAGCTGACTTCAAACCTCTAATTAAAGGTCAAGGGGAAATCTTAAAAACCGGCCAGGATTTAACCATCATCGCCATCGGCCAAACAGTCTGGCCAGCTTATGAGGCCGCTTTGATTTTAGCGAAAAAACATCTGTTCGCCGAAGTCATTAACCTCAGGTTTATTAAACCCTTGGACCAAGAGCTCATCATTAAATCCTGTGAGGCCACTAGGCATGTTTTAACCGTTGAGGAAAATAGCTTAACTGGCGGGCTTTATGGGGCGGTCTCGGAGCTCTTGGCCACTCGGCCCCTCGCCTCCCCCGCGGTTACGCTCCGGGGGCTAGGTTTAACTGACCAGCCAGTGGGGCAAGCCACCCAAGCCCAGCAAAGAGCCAGCTTAGGCCTTGACATTGAAGGCATAACCACAGCCGCCATGAGATTATTCTGCCCCTAACTAGACGACCCAAAATTGTCCATAGGAATCAAAAAAAAGCCTCATAAACGGCCTTAATTTGGCCTCCTGGGGGGCTTTAGGTTCTTGGGCTTACTCTAAACCACCTCGGTCACAGTTTAGCTTAGGGCCTAGCCCGCCGCTCTTTAAAAAACTTGCTGGTTATCGCCTTATAGGACTTTAAAAAGTTATATTATTTAATTTTGTTAACCTTTCTAAATATTATAGTCACTTAGACAATATATACTACAGTCTTTAAGGAAGTTATGGACGAGAAAACACCGATAAATCTGGATAAAAATGATGATCTGGCTAGTCTCCCATATAGTCATATCCAAGACCCGCCGGACTCAGGCCCTTTAAGCGACCAAAACCCAGGACTATCAACAACGAAAAATACTCGGGCCAACCTTTTTAAAGTCTGGGTTCAAGCCTCAAGGGCCCCATTTTTTATCGCCACTGTTTTTCCTTTAGCCTTAGGTTTCACCGCGGCTTATAAGTTCACTGGGGAAGCGAAAGTCGGCCTTTTTATTCTTATCCTTTTAGCCTCGTTTTTAGTCCATTTAGCCACTAACCTCGCCAATGACTATTTTGATTATTCCTTAGGCGTGGACACTAAAGACACTTTAGGCGGCTCCAGGGTCATCCAGGACGGGCTCATAACGCTGGGCCAACTGAAGTTAGCCATCGCTCTTTGTTATATTGTGTCCTTTATTTTGGCCATTATAATCGTGAAAACCAACGTTATTTTGTGGGTTTTAGTGGCTTTCGCGGCTCTTTCCAGTTTTTTCTACGTGGCCCCGCCTATTAAATACGGGCACCGAGCTCTAGGCGAGCTTTCCGTTTTTATTAACATGGGCCTCATCATGACCTTAGGCACCCAGATGGCTTTAACGGGCTCGTTTATTAAAGAGACCGTGGCTTTGGCCTTACCTATATCTTTTATGGTGGCGGGTATCCTCTACTTTCAGAGTATTCCGGAAATAGAGACCGATCCTTTGGCCGCTAAAGTCACCTTAGCCGTGATCTTAGGTAAAGAAGGTTCTTACTTAGTCTACTTATTATGGTGGCCAGTCATTTGGCTCCTACTCATAACCCTTTACCTAGCTAACTTAGTGGCCTGGCCGGCTCTTTTGGGCCTTTTAAGTTGCCCTCTCCACGTGGCCGCTCTCCATCGTTTTAAAACGGTCCAAGATTGGACTGAGCTAGATCGCCATGGGCATCTAATTCGGAAACAATACGTGGTTAACGCCACCGCTTTAATAGTTGGATTAGCTCTTAAATAAAGTAAAAGTCAATTTTTATTGAAAAACTTGATAGGCCCGACCTTTATCGTAATAGCTTAAAGTAGGCTTCCCCTTTTCGGGCAAACTTAAAGCGGCGGCGGGTTTCCCGGTCTCATCGGTTAAGGCTATCCCCGAGTTTTTATGGTCTCGCCAAATGGCCACGCGGTCTTTACCAGTGGGGTCCCGTAAGATTAATGTTGGCTCCCCTTCTTGGCTTAAAGCCAGAACCGCTCGGTCCCGACTCCGTTGATCGGCTAAGGTGACTGAAGGCAACCCTTTACCGGTTAAAGCCACTTGAACTTTAGCGGCCCCTTCGCGGTCCCTTAACCAGATATGGGGTTCACCCGAGTTCCCGAGGCCCATTTCCAACCGATACTCCCCGTTGTCGTCCAGCATAAACAAACGAGGTTTATCCCGGACCAAGGTTAATAACAAACGCGTCCGGCCAGACTCATCGGCTAACCGCAGTTCGCCAGCTAAGAGAGCTTTCTGGCTGGGCGGCGGATCCGCTTGGGCTAAGCCAAAATTCTGAGCTAAAAACGCGCCAAAAAAACCGGCCAGAACGCCTAAAAGTAGACTGGCCCAGAAAGGTGGGTGAGAAGTTGAGCTCATCTTAAACTCCGTTAACTGTATTTACAAAAGGAAATAAATTTATATTTACGCTGGTTATAGATTAAATTATTAAGAAAGCGCGATTTTCCCCGTTTTTAAGAGTCTATAGGGGATTTTTTCGTCCTGACCCCCTAAAACCAGCTCCCAGCCCCGAATATCAAAGATTTTGGGGTTTCTCCCCCAAAAAATCTCTTATGTTGTTTTAAAAAATTTATATTGTCTTGACAAAAAAAACTCCTGGCGGTATATTTTCCTCGTTCAGACCTACATATTGTGTCTATCTTTTTTTTCATGTCAAGATTTTTTTCGATAACTTCTTGTTTTTACTTGATTTTTCTCTCACCCACGCGGGAAGATATATGTTATTTTTTTAATAACTTAAGATTTTCAATATTAAGTTTCTGATTTTACTCAATTCTCTATTTCTTACCGATTTTTTAATATATATCACCCCGTTATATAGGAGGCTCGGAATTGTTTTCCATTATCAAAAAACGTGACGGTCGGATTACCCCTTTTGACCCCACCAAGATAACCAAGGCCATCGCCAAAGCTGGCCAGGCCTCTGGGGAATTTGGCGATGAGCGAGCGGCGGAGCTGACCAAGGCTGTCTTAAGCTTAGCGGCCATCACCCTCAATAATGGCCAGTTAGACGTGGAAGGCGTTCAGGACCTAGTCGAAAGCGTTCTATTGTCCTCGCCGCATCGGCTCACGGCCAAAGCCTACATCCTCTATCGGGCCAAACGGGCCCAGGCTAGAGCCATTGTGGCTAAAAGCCAATCCGACCTAATGGAAAGCTATCTCCACCGTCTGGACTGGAAGGTCAAAGAAAACAGCAACATGTCCTTCTCCCTCCAGGGCCTCAATAACTACGTGGCCTCGGCCCTAACCACCGAGTACTGGTTAAACGCCTTTTACACCGAAAGGATCCGGGACGCGCACTGCTCGGGGGACATCCACCTCCACGACCTTAACCAACTCTCGGTCTACTGCGTGGGCTGGGATTTAGCCGATATTTTAAGAGAAGGCTTTAAGGGCGTCTCCGGCAATGTGGAAAGCGGCCCGCCCAAGCGTTTTCGGACGGCTTTAGGGCAACTAGTCAACTTTTTCTACACCCTTCAGGGCGAAGCGGCTGGGGCCCAGGCGGTCTCTAGCTTTGACACCTTACTCGCGCCCTTTATCCGCCACGAAAAACTGACCTATAAGGAAGTATACCAGTCCTTACAGGAATTCGTCTTCAATATTAATATCCCCACCCGGGTGGGCTTTCAGACCCCTTTCACCAACATCACCCTGGATCTGACCCCGCCGTCCATCTATCGGGACTCGCCAGTCATCATTGGCGGTCAAGAAATGGAAGAGACTTACGGCCAGTTCCAGGACGAGATGGACATGATTAACCAGGCTTTCGCCGAGGTCATGATGGCTGGCGACAACCTGGGCCGGGTCTTTACCTTTCCCATCCCCACCTACAACATCGTTAAAGAATTTGACTGGAATAGCCCCAAGTATCAAGCCATCTGGAAGATGACCGGTCGCTATGGGATCCCTTACTTCTCCAACTTCGTGAACTCGGACATGTCCCCGGATGACTCCAGATCCATGTGTTGCCGTCTGCGCCTGGATAACCGCGAGTTAAGGAAACGGGGCGGCGGTCTTTTTGGGGCCAATCCTTTAACCGGCTCGGTCGGCGTAGTGACCCTTAACCTACCTCGCTTGGGCTTTCTAGCTAAGGATGAAAAAGACTTCTTCCAACGCCTGGATCAGATGGTGAACATCGCCCGGGAATCTTTGATCATTAAACGGAAGACCTTAGAGGATCTGACGGAAAACGGTCTTTACCCTTACACCAAGTTTTACCTTCGAGCCATTAAACAGGCCACGGGCCATTACTGGTCTAACCACTTTTCCACCATTGGCGTGGTTGGGGCCAATGAGGCTTGCCTAAACCTCTTTAACGAGGACATCGCGAGCGTTAAAGGCCAGGCTTTTACCTTAAAAGTCTTAAACCACCTACGGGAGCGCTTGGCCGAAATCCAGACCGAAACTGGGGATTTCTTTAACCTAGAAGCCACCCCGGCTGAAGGGGCCTCTTATCGCTTAGCCCGCTTGGATCTAGCGAAATTCCCGAACATGATCTTCGCTAACGGTAAGGCCCAAGGGGCGAGCTTTGTCCCCTTCTACACCAACTCCACTCATTTACCGGTCAACCATTCGGACGATCTAGTGGAGGTCTTGGAGCTTCAAGATAAGCTTCAATGCTGTTATACTGGCGGGACGGTTCTACATGGTTTTGTGGGCGAAGAAGTGACTGACCCCACGGTGGTTAAAGCCCTAGTTCGGAAGATAACCGATAACTACAAGTTGCCCTACTTCACTTTAACCCCGACTTTTAGCATCTGCCAAAACCATGGTTACCTGCCCGGAGAGAAACCAGTTTGCCCCCAGTGCCAGGCGGAAACTGATGTTTATTCCCGGGTGGTGGGTTATCTAAGGCCAGTTAACCGCTGGAATGACGGGAAAAGGGAAGAGTTTTCCTTACGCGTCTCATATAAGCCCCAATTGTTCCAGGAGGAACTAAGTGGCCTAAACCAGGCTTACGAGGCCCAAGCGCCCCAAGATAAGCCTTCAAAACTTAAAGCCAAGGAGAGCGTTCTTGCCACGTCTGGGGGGAATAACAAAGCTATCAACCCTGGATTATCCGGGTCTGATAAGCTCGGCTCTCTTCACTCAGGGCTGTAATTTTTATTGCCCCTATTGCCATAACCCTGATCTGGTTCGAGCCTTTGGCGAAGTCATCGATGAAAATGGCGTTTTAGAGTTCCTTAAGGCTAGACGAAAGTTTTTGGATGGCGTGGTCTTAACTGGCGGCGAGCCATGTTTAGCCGAGGGGTTAGGCGATTATATCAAAGCCATCAAGGGTTTAGGTTATCAGGTCAAGCTGGACACTAACGGCAGCCGACCGGAGGTGGTGGCTGATCTTTTGGAGCGTCAGCTGGTTGATTACGTGGCTTTGGACCTTAAAACCGACCCCAAAAATTATCCGTTGGAAATTGGGCCAGAAAAGGCCACCGATGGAGTGTGGGAAACTATTAAGGTCCTTAAGCGCTTAGGCAAACCCCATGAGTATCGGACCACCGTAGTTAGCCCCTTTGTCAACGAAGACACAATAGTGGCCATAGCCCAAGCCGCCAAAGGGCCATGGCCACTTTATCTTCAGCCTTTTCGAAAAGAGAGGGTTTTAAACAAGGATTTTCTGGAAAAATATCCCGAGCAGCCGGGGGAAGAAGAAATTAGAGCGTTTAGGAATCTAGCTGGAGGGTATCTGCCGACTATAATCAGAAATGATAAAGAAAACGGTTAAATGACTTGTTTATAACTTACTGTAAAGAAATTACATAACTATTTTTGCGACAATTAAAGAATAAATAAGACCACCCAACCAACAAAAAATAATACCAACAAACCACCAGCGACCTTGGCTTATTATCTCCTGACCCGGGCGGACCAGTTTTTTGGCACCCGCCATACCTCATTAAGATCATTCCCAGACTGACTAAAAACGCGTTAACGATCAATAATTTATAAGTTAGTGGCAAAATAACACCAAACGCTAACGAAACACAGTGATATATTTGTTAAATTTTAGATTGGATAGGATCGTAAGGGACAGACGCGATATCGCTATTTAAAAAAGCCAACAAAAATTGTAACCCTAAAATAATCGGTAAGGCGGCCAGCATAACAGTGGCGCTAGGGGCGGCGGAAGTCGATCCAACCCCGCCAATCCACTTGGTCAGACCAAAAATGAAACCAAAAGAAAATAAAAATAATCCAAGTATAAGTTCAACGCTTCCAGCGGTTAAATCACGAAGATAATAGTTATAAAATATGCGTTTTACTGTATTTTTTAAATGACCTAATAAAAAATTAAATAATTCACGAGAAATTTTTAGATTACTCTTTTCATCTCCATAAACCGCCTTCATGGGAATATCCACGACTACGGCTTTAATAAGATTAAGACGAAAAAGCATATCTGACTCAAAAAAATAACGCTTAGCGATTTTATCTATGGGTAAAAGAGCCGCTACTTTAGCGTTAATAGCCAGATAACCATTTGTGGGGTCAAAAATATTCCAATAACCACTAGAAATCTTATTCACAAAAGAAACAAAAGCGTTACCAATTAGACGTAATTTTGGCATTTGGACTACGTCTGAGGGATTATGAAATCGATTGCCCTTAGTATAGTCAGCTCGGCCTAAAACAATGGGATTGACAAAAAGAGGCAATAAATCGGGATCCATCTGTCCATCGCCATCAATTTTGACCAGAATATCCGCCCCATCCTCTAAAGCGCACTTAAACCCGGTCAGGACCGCGCCGCCAACCCCTAAGTTAATTGGTGTCCGTAAGACAACAACTCTGGAGTCGGTGGTGTTTTCCGTCACCAACCGCCCACTCTCTTCTGGGCAACAATCATCCACTACATAAATCCGCCAAACTATATCGCTAATTCTATCAAGTAAAGGTAATATATGTTGTTTTACTTTGTAGCAAGGGATAATTACAGCGATCTTTGGAGTTAAACCACTCAAGGTAAGACCTCCCATATCCCGCCAACGCTATAGTTTACCTTCACAATTTTAAAATTAGGCAACGCTGGACCACCTGGTACCATAAGATAAACAGGTAATGATATTAAAGCTAATTGATCAACAATATAAGCTAAATTATTAGCTGGATAATAAAGGATATAGGGAGCGGTAACTTTTAAAGCGTCCCAGGGTGGCCCTAAAGGTTTAACCGAAGTGTCAATAACATCGCCAAAGTTCTGATAGCCACGGTTTTTCAAACCTTGGGACAAGGTAAGATTTCTAGTTTCCGGATTAAACTGAAACTCGTTACGGTTAATTACTGAGACATGATGGCGAACTTGAGACTGGTCAGCGGGTCTAGAATACCCCATAGTTATCCACCAGGGGCTTATATCAAAGAGCTCTCGAGGAAAAAAAACGAAGACCCTACCCTCAGGGAAGAGCCAGGCCCGACCTCCAGGCAATTTAGCTAAATCCGCCTCAAGATCGCCGGGGTAGTTCGCGCCGGGACGAAGAGAGCCATTGGGCTCAAGCGCTAGAAAAAGCTGTTCTAGTTTAGCGAAAGCGGGATCTTTGCCCCAAACCTTTTCCAGGGGCTCTAATCCTTGAAGGCCTCGAATGGAAAAAAACCGCATCCAGCGGGCGGCGGCGAGGCGGTCAAACATCATCCAAGGGTGAGCCGCCGCGAAAGTCGTATCTGGATTTTGCGTTGCCCCATCGAAAAATGGTTTTTGCCTAGATCTAGCGCTAATAAAATGGCCGTCATCCCACCAACTAGTAAAATAAGCTCCTTTTAAGCCAGATTCTCGGATGGAAGAAAAAATTTCATCATGATTTCTGTTCCAACGGACAGCGAAGCCTCGATGACCGGACCACCAAGCGCAACTTAAGACCACAACTATAATAGCTGGAATGGCTAAAATGGAAAACCGAGGCCATTTGGCCAAAGCGTTCTTTAAGTTAAAGGAATCGGCTAAACGGCCAAAAACTGACGGAGGAGGGATCGCCTTGGTCAATCTAGACCAAAAAACTATAATTTTATCACCCAAAGAGTCCAGACTGGTGGGGAGTAAGGCTATTGACAAAGCTAAAGCAAAGGCGCCCAAGTGAGTTAACCGCTGAGTGGCCATACCACCTAAAGCGAAAGAAAACCCTAAGACCAAGGGCATTCTAAACTTCGGTTTAGCGATGAATAAAGACAAAACCGAAACCAGAACTATTATCCCCGAGGGCTTATTCCCCCCTAACCGGGCCAGCCACTCAGTAAAGCTAATTGGGGCCAATTCCTGGATGGAAGTGAAAAAAAAGTGTCTCTCCACTCCAAAGACCATCGCTCCTTTACCTTTGATATCTCCAGCTAAAGAGGCTGGAAACGGGACATGCTCGGTCGGGACAAGAACAATAAGAGCGAACCAAATAAACCCAATGGTAACTAACGCTGGAAAAGCCTTATATTTCCAGAGCGGTTTCCACGGGGTCATAAACATGAACCAGTAGCCGACAGTTATTACGCCACCCAAAAAAAACCCGGAATTCCAAAACCAAATCAAAAAGACCAGAGAGACAAAGGCCCAACCAAAGTCCCTTAACCTGGTTTTATAGCTTCTGGTTAGGTCAGCGGCTAGAGTCAAAAAATAGATCTCAAGCTGCCAGAAAAACACTATGGCCGGGTCGGTGTCAAACCAGGATGGCCCAGAACGCTGAATCCAAGATGGCATTAGAGAAATAATCACGCAGGCCAAAACGGATAGGGAGAGACTAACCTCTAGACGGCGGCACCAAGCTCTTATCAGTAGAGCGATGGCTACCGTAAAAAAAAGGTTAGTGAAAAAGGCGGTGTTTTCCAGGGAGGCCCGGGTGATAAAACTTAAAATAACGGCCAGTAAAGATAAGGCGGGAGTGGCTAGCGATAAACCATCGGAAACTACTTTGGAGGCATGACTGAGAAAAAAGTATCCATCGGCGCCAGCGAGCATCAAATCGCCGGAATCCGCGTACCGCCAGATGTCAGGCCAGGAAAACCAGGGATGACCTTGAAGAGCTAGGGGGACGCAAACTGTGAAGGCTACAGCGATTAAGGAGCCAAGAACACACAGTGAGGAACGGCCAATTTCTGGCCAGTAGGGCCGAATTTTGGTGGATACTCTAGTGAAAAAGCGGCCCACCGCCTGGGCTTTTACCAAGGTCATACGCCTGTCAAAAATAACGGAGGGGATAATAGTATCCCCTCCGTTCGTTAAAGGGTGAATTTAAAAATTAGAACTCAAAGCCTATACCAACTGAAGCCTGATGATTCCTGTAGTCCTTGGAGACATCAAGATCATAATTGGCGAAGATGTCAAGGGATTCATTAATCTCGATTTTAATGCCGGTTCCAACCTGGAAAGAGTTGCGCTCTTGCTTGATGCCCCAGATGGGAGTCGTGCCACTAAAACCAACAAGACCGACATCGACCTTGTTATCCAACTCACTGGCCGCGTAAGTCCAACCAAGACGAAGTTCTGGGGTGATCTTAATTCCAGCCGTATCAATAGTGGTATTGATTTTAACTTGGAGAGGAATTTCAACCAGATCGTCAGTGTATCCCTTAAAGAAGTTATTAATGGCTAACGGATTGGTACTCTTCTCACGCCAACCATCGTTCTTCAAATGGAGGTAACGGACGCCAAGAGAAGGAGTGATCTCAAAGGAACCAGCTTTTAGGATCCAACCACCCCGAACACCAAACTGCCAGGTGTCAATATCAAAAGAACCGTGTTTGGTGCCGAGCAAAGGAACTCTGACCTCGGAATCGTTTTCAGAGTGTCCGTAAGCGAAAGTGCCGTCAATGAAGAGACCATTGTCAAACTTGTAACTGCCGTACAAGCCAATGCTAATGGTGTCAGTGTCAATCTTAGCTAAATCATGATTAGGCTTAACCTCGCCAAAGGAGAAAGCCGTGGAAATACCAAGAACCAGGCCAGGAACGCCGTCAAAGGTCCGGTCATAGCCTAAGCCAAAACCACCGATGTCGTATTTGTAGCCAGCCTGATCGTCAGTGTCGTCCTGCTTAGCCCAGGAGCCAAAACCACCTACCCAGACCCGGTTGAGCAAACCTTCACCAGCGGCCGGAGGAGTTTTGAGGTCAGCGGTATGAATCTTGTCGAGACGACCAAGAACCACGGAATTGGCCTTGAAAACAGAGGACACGACCGCGTTTTTAACGCCTAGGGTTACCTCACCAATACTTTGCCTAATAATGGTCTCAACAATGGCGCCTTCGCCGTTGGTGGCCGCAAACGCTCCAGCGGTTAAAGCTTGGATTAACTTACCGCTTAACACAACGGTGGGATGGTTGGGGTTAGATATCGCGCTTGCGGCATCATTGATACGATCTATCAGGCTCGCGGCGCTCCGCATGTTTTTGGTGTATTTAAAATCACCTTCTTCAGCGATATAAGCCAAAGCCCCAGTGGCGCCTAGATAATCGCCAAGAACAAGATCTGGACCAGGGGTTGTCGGAACATCGTATCTGCCATAGAACGGATTATAAAAGTAAGTACCTGCGGTTTCGTTAGTGACAGTGCCATTAATTATCGTTTGGTCCTCATAACGATCAATATTCGCAAGATCAGTTAAATTTAGTAATATTTTGCCACTAGCTTTAACAGTAGCGTTCAGAGAACCATCAAGGCCAACGGCCAAAATAGAGTTATCAGTTAAATTTACAAAGTGAGAAGAAGACGGGTCTACAATTAGTTGACTAGCGCCAACATTTAAAATGGCCGCGCCACCTACAATAACGTCTCCATCAGTAATGTAATTCACGCCTGAGCCATTAGAGAACAACTCGGCGCCACTTTCCACCTTGAAACCAGCGTTAGTAGTGGAAAAAGTTACATTAGAGTTCGAAGCTAAGATGACTTTGGCGTCACCACTTACAACCGTTAAATTATTGGAGGTACCAAGAGCGGTTGGGGTTATCAAGCTTATGTTAATGGTACCTAAAGTGGTCTCACCCGCCAAAAACTCTATTTTGCCATCATTAACTGTTATGTTGGCGGTAATGTCATTATAGGCGGCTTCACTAATTAATGAGCCGTTAATAATATCAATATCCTCATTAAATGTGTTATTAGAAGTGTCAGATAAAACCAAAGAACCATTTTCGATACTAATATTAGCGAAAGTGTTATTACCAGCGGAAATACTAACGTTCCCTGAATAACCACCACCGCCAGCGGTGTCTCCAGTAATAGTCAAATTATCAATTATATTTTGACCGCCAGAAATAGACAGGTTAGAGTTAGTTCCCTTAATTTCGCCAAGGTAATTGTTGCCACCAAAAATATTGACAGAACCATTGTCGTTCTCGATCAATGTGACGTTTACATTAGAATTGCCCTGGATATAGAGGCTTTGATTGGTGAACGTTGATAAAGTTAGATCGGTGACAGAAGAATCCCTAATGATGTCGGAGTTATTAATAATCAAGTTATCGCCAGCCGCAGATATATTAACGCCGTTTGTAGTTACATTAAGCTTAGTAGCGTTAATCGTAATACCTTGATTAGAAGTAATATTTCCAGTAAGAGTAGCGTTCTGTATGTTAGATAAAGTGATATTACCATGGGCAGTGGTAATATTCACTAACGAAGCGTTTACGCTGTTTTTCAAAACTACGCTATTATTAGCGGAGATTGTGCCATCAACCGTGAGATCATCAACGCCAGAGATGGTAACATCTTCATTACGAGCGGTAATATTCGTCACGTCTAAAATAGTAGCTCCGTTAATATCAACGGATAAATTAGCGAAAATTGTATCATCAACAGTTAAATTTTTAGCATTTTCAATGGTAATATCTTCATTCGTTGCTGTAATATTGCCAGTTTTAACATTACTGTCTACAATATAAACACTGTGGTTCGCTGTAATGTCATTGGCGACAGTAAGGTTTGTAATCCCAGAAATGCTGACGCTTTGATTTGCGGTAATATTACCCGCCGAAACATTAGCTCCGCCTGTAATAGAAACTGTCTCAGCCGCCTCAATATTTCCAACTACTGTAACATTTTCAGCTTCTATAATTTCAATGTCCCCTTCAGTCGAAAAAATATTAGAAGCGCTGACATTACTACCTGTAATCGCAACTGTAGTATTCCCGCTAATATTTACAACGGAAACGTTATTGGCGTTGTCAATAATTATACCGCCTTCCGTGGAAACGAGATTACCTGCGGCAATTACTGAACTCTCGTTAACATAAACAGATTTATTAGCGGTAATATTACCAGTGGAGTTTAAAACACTACCACCAGATACATTTAAGTCACCTTCAGTAACAGTGATATTATTACCCCAAACTACCGATTCATTAGTAATTTGGATAGATTTGTTGGCTGTAATAGTTCCGGTAATATTAATTAAACTTTTATTGTCAGCTATAACATGACCATCGGTGCTATTAATATAACTAACATTACCGGTTATATTTCCTTTAGAGAGAGTAATGTCGCCACCGGCTGTGATAGTGGTGTTAAATGTGCCATCACCTGTATCATCTATTGAAGCGTTTGTAATATAAATACCACCACCAACGGTAATATTTCCGCCGCTGGCCGAGGTGGATCCGTTAATCTCTATTTTGGTTGCGCCATTTGTGCCGTCAATAACTAAATTTCCGCCGGCGGTTATGTTTGAAACGTTTGTGATTGAAGAATTAGTTACAGAGATATTAGCGGTAGCGTTTAAATATCCCTGCTCTAGATCTACTGGTACATTTATTGTCCATGTAGAAGAGTTAGTACCGTAAGTAAGATTCCCCGAATCAATTGTAATATTACCTGATGAACCGTTGGTAACATTTTGTGCCCAAGCCACTCCGCCGCCCAATGACAAAGTAGCCGCCAAAATCAACACCAGTGAGGCGGTAACCAAAGTTATCCCGCCCCAGGATTTCTGCCTATGTTCCATAAATCATCACTCCTTGATTAAACCTCTGGAGGCCCCTAAAAATTCCCTCACTAGCGCCCCAAAAGTTATCTTTAAAAAACGCCCAATAAACTTATAATTAAATCCTCACAACTTTAAGAACGAAAATTATTTAATCGCCGTTTTTTCTGCTATAAAACGGCAATATTAAAAAATAAATACTATATTCTATCTAATCTTTTCAAATAATACAAGCAAACCTAAATAAATCTATGCAAAAACTTAAAAATTATAACCATAAATGCTTAAAAAATATTATTTTTTGGTAAATTTTAAAGAAATTAAGGCAACCAAAAAAAATAAACTTAGGAAAAACAATGAGCCGCCTTTTGTTTGGACTGCCATTTATTTTTCCTAAACTAGATGGTATAGGGTTTATTTAACGCCGTATAACCATAAATATTTATTAAGACGAAAAAAAATAATCTATGTTCTTGGATTTATTCCCAATCTTTTTAGGGTTTGGATACCGTACCTCTACTACAAACTTATGTCAACAAAAATAATTTATTCTATTGTCTGTTTTAAAGGCCACTTTTCTGAAAAAACGTTTCCAAGCCATTTTCTGAAAAAAGAAGACCTCTTAGCCCCAAATAATCAAGAATTTGCCTTTAAAACTGACGCAAACTAACGCCTTATAACCAAGCCCAAAGGCCGGGAAAATAAACAAAGTTGGCAAATTATAACCTCATTCTAGTTCCGTGTCAACAAAATAATATCCAGCTTTTTAGTGAGCTTAATTTTCTAGTTTTTGATTTTTTACTTCCTTTATACAAGTTATTTTTATATAAGAAAATAATAATTACGTGTATTTAGATAACTCTAACTGTTAAAAATCTGGTAAATATATTATTTTTAAATATTAACTAATTATAACAATGCTATTAGTAACTTAGAACTATTTTTTTAATCAATATTGGTTAAAATAATGCGATTTCGATATTTCTAACAATTTAACGTAATATTACCTATAAATAAACTGCGTATTTTATTGTTATACTATTTAATATCACAAACAAATCTTTTAATACGCATTATATATTATTAACTTTAAACAAAACCCCTTGTTTAAGTTTTTTTAACTATCTCTTTTGCTAGAACCCTAGCCTTTGCGTCCGCCTCCAAAACCTCCTCAATCTTGGCGACTTTAGACGCTGGCAAACGGTTTAAACATTCCTCGACCACCTGGATAACCCGGATAAAAGGTATCTGGCCAGCTAAAAAAGCCGCCACCGCCTCCTCATTAGCCCCACTCATGATGGCCGGGGAGGTTCCGCCCTCTCGCCCCACTTCCTCAGCTAAGGCCAACCCCCGAAAAACCTTCCGGTCCGGGGGCAAAAAGGTTAAAGGGCTCGCGGTTAAATCCAAGGGTTTGATCTTTAAGGGGCTATCCTGGCCATTTTCTCCCAATAACGGCCACCGTTCCTCAGGGCTTAAGCTTAAGGCCAAAGATAAGCGCATATCCGTTGGGCCGAGCTGAGCCATTAATGACCCATCAATATACTCCACTAACGAGTGAACCACGCTCTGGGGATGGACCAAGACGTCTATCTTATCGTAGGGCGTATTAAATAAGTAATGGGCCTCAATAACCTCCAAGCCTTTGTTCATGAGAGTCGCGCTGTCGCAACTAATCTTAGGGCCCATGGACCACTTGGGGTGGTTTAAGGCCATTTCCCGAGTCACGCCCTTTAAGCGCTCTTGGCTATAGCCAAAAAATGGGCCACCTGAAGCCGTTAAGATTAACCGCCTAACCCCCTCCCCTTTAAGCCGCCCGCCCAAAGCTTGGTAAATGGCCGAATGCTCGCTATCCACTGGGGTAATGAGATCCACCATGGGTTGGATAAGCTCACCAGCTAAAACTAGACTCTCTTTATTGGCCAAAGCCACTTTAAGGCCAGCGTTTAAAGCCGCCCAGGTCGGCGGTAATCCGGCTCGACCCACCATGGCCGATAAAACAATCTCGGCCCCAGTTTGGGTCGCGACTTTAACGGGCCCTTCCGGGCCCGAAAGAATGACTGGCCAGTTCTCGGACCGTAAGCCAAGATCTTTTAATAACTTAGCTAGTTTATCCGCCTCAATGGGGCCTAAAACGGACACGGCTTTGGGCCGGAACCTATTAATCGCCTCGGCTAAAGGCTCCAAATTGATAGCCGCCGCCAGACCGGTAATCTTCATCCGCCCGGGATAGGCCGCGGCTAAACTTAAAGCCTGGCGACCAATGGATCCAGTGGCCCCGAGGACCGCCACTTTGACGGGCTTTGACATATCTCAATCAATTGTCCTAAATATTATTTTTTTTAGGTTGTTTTTAAGTAGTTATAACAGTATAATATTGTTTTTATAGCGTTTTATTCAATATTTAAACGACTTAATAGACCAATCACATAAATTATAGTCAATTTTTCCCGCCCCAAGGCTAAAGAGGGTTTCCGCCCGATCTATTTCAGCCAAATCCTTATTAAATGGACGGAGAATTTAGTTAAGGGGTTGTATAGTTAAGGAACGATCCATAAGGGGTGATCCAAGATCCATAAGGAGCGATCCAAATGGACCACTAAAATACTCTAAGAGCCTTGACGCCTTAGCACCCAACCTTCTAGCCTCCAGTCTTAAGACTCTAATAACGAAAAGTCTCAGACCAAAAATGGCCTAGCCTCAATCATGGCGCCTTAAAAAACAAACCCCAGTCGCGGACCTTTAATAACCTGGGACCTTAATGGTCAAACCCCAGTAACGAGACCTGAATAACCTAAAACCTTGATAACCCGGCCCAAGTCACGGAACCCCAATGGCCAAACCCAAGTCACGTGACCTTTAATAACCTGGAACCTTAATGACCAACCCCAGTCGCGGGCCTTTAATAACCTGGGACCTTAATGGCCAATCCCCAGTAACGAGACCTGAATAACCTAAAACCTTGATAACCCGGCACCAGCCACGAGACTTTAGTAACCAAGACCAAATCACGGAACCTTAATAACCAAACCCCAGTCACGCGACCCTAATAACCTGGGACCTAAATGACAAAACCCCAGTCGAGGGCCTTTAATAAACCCGAGACCTTAATGGCCAAACCCCAGTCGCGGGCTTTAATAACCTGGAACCCCAATGGCCAAATCCCAGTCACTTGACCTTAATAACCTGGAACCTTGATAACCTGGCCCTAGTCACGGGACTTTAATAACTTGGAACCTAAATAACCCATCCCAGCCACGAGACTTTAATAACCAAGACCCAATCACGGAACCTTAATAACCAAGCTCCAGTCGCGGGCCTTTAATAACCTGTCCCAGCCACGAGACTTTAATAACCAAGACCCAATCACGGAAACTTAATAACCAAGATCCAGTCACGCGACCCTAATAACCTGGGACCTTAATGGCCAAACCCCAGCCACACGGCCTTAATCACCTGGGACCATAATGACCAAACCTCAGTCACGCGACCTTTAATAACCTGGGACCATAATGACCAAACCCCAGCCACGCGACCTTAATCACCTGGAACCTTAATGGCCAAACCCAAGTCGCTAGCCTTTAATAACCTGGAACCTTAATAACCTAGCCCCAGCCACGCGACCATAACAACTAAGCCAAAGTCACCATAACCCTCATAGCTAGGCGACTTAAAGGGGTCAGACACTTAGGTTGACTTCTTAGCCTTGAGCGACCACTTAGCCTTAGGTGGTCGCTTCGCCTTAGGTGGCCACTTGGCCTTAGGCGGCTTCTTAGCCTTAGGTGGCTTCTTGGCCTTAAGTGGCTACTAAGCCTTAAGCTCTAAGCCTTAACAGGCCGCTTCGATAGTTTTTAGGAAACTAACTTTGGTTCCAGCCATTTTACGTCTTTAAGGGGCCATTTGAAAGCTGACGAAAAAATAGACCGCCGGCAAGTTAAAGAGGATAGAGTCCAACCGATCCCAAAGGCCCCCGTGGCCCAATAATAAGGAGGAAGTGTCCTTCAGACCCATGGCCCGTTTTAAGGCGGACTCAAACAGATCCCCGGCGGCTCCCCATACGCCCAAAAAGAGGCTGAGGATGATAACGGACGTTTTGGAAAATTCGGGCGGGAGATAAGAAAATGACAGGGCCCCGGCGATTAAAGCGGCTAGACACCCGCCAATCAACCCCGAGATGGTCTTATTGGGGCTAACCTTAACGCACAGTTTCGGGCCCTTTAAGCGCGACCCCACGTAAAAAGCCCCGGTGTCGGCTAAAGCGGTGATTAAAATGGTAAAAAACAACCACCTATTGCCAAAATACTCTTGTTTAATTAAAAACACAAAAGATAGAGGAAAACTTAGATATAAATGCCCCAGGGCGTACCGGGAGATGAGATTGACCACCGCCCGATCCTCAGTGGGCGGCAAAACCCGGATAAAGTAAAAGGCCCCGAAAGCTAAACCCAGAAAAAGCCCTAAACCCTGACCAGCGGGCCCATAAAACAAGGCCCCCGCCGCCGCGGCCAACCAGCCCATCACCGCTAGAAGCAGAAGCCCGACCCTTTCTTTACCCAAAAGATTTAAGGCGAACTCCCACCAGCAAATGGCCCCTAAAACGCCCACCACCCCTAAGATAACCAGATTATTAGCCATAAACACGGCCAGTAAAACTGGCGGGATCAGAATCAGGGCCACCAGCCAGCGGCTCAATTCGCCCTTGGTTAAGCGTTCGGCCAGACTCACAAAAACACCCTTTTTATTACCTTTCTAGAGCCCTTTAAACCTCGTCAGCCCCGCCCAAGCGGGTCAGACGAAAGGCCCAGGCCGAGACTTTTTCGTTTTTCAGAAAGGCGAACCCCCGCCCCAAGTACTCATCCGGGTTTTTAAAGCCCATGATCTCTTGGCCCCAATAGGAGCCTGAGCCTGATTGCCAGGGCATCATGACCGTGTCCTCCACCAAGACAAAGAGCCCATAAATGGGCTCAGGCCCGCCAGTTTGGGACTTCCATTCCGTAAAGGAGGCGGCTGGCGGCATGGGGGTGATCTCATACAGACTGACAAAATCCCTTTTGTCATCGCCGGAAATGTTGATCTTACTCTCCAAGGTCCAGAGCTCCGGGGAATGGGTCACCACCAGTTGGCCTTTGGCGTCATGCCGGTTATCGCTCCGGTCGTAATAATGGCCCTCAATTTCCCAGAGCCCGGGACGCGTCAGATAGGTATGGGTAAACACCTAAAACCTTGCCCTTAAAGATTCGGGGTTAACGTAAAAACCAAAAAAGGCCCGCCCAAAAGGTGGCCGTTTTTTGGGGTCGCGCTTAACATAGCCAAAAAAACCCTGGACTTAAAGCCCCAAAGGATATGGCCCTAGCGTTATGGTAGGAATTATACCCTGGACTAAGCTTAAAGCGCTAATAAAATCAGCTAGTCTCCTTTAAAAACCCAATCTAACCGCTCGTTTTAGCGACTTGAGCCAAAAAACCGTTTAGCCGTAAGGACGACTCCAATAAATGGCCTTCGGTAATCTGACCTTGACTAATGGCCGTAACCAAAGCCCCCTGAACCGTCCTTATAGCCGTGATTTTCCGGCAGACTAAAAGGAGATCGTGCCCGGCTAAAACCGACCTGACCGCCGCTTGGCCCAAGTCCCGCTCCCCGGCGATGGCCCCCATTTCCAAGTCATCCGAAAGAAGTAACCCTTTAAACCCTAGATTGACCCTTAACAGTTGGACAATCTTCTGGGAAAAAGTGGCCAAACACTCCGGGTCCAAAGATGGGTAAAGGGCGTGGGTGGTCATTAAGGCGGGTAGGTTAGCCGCGATCATTTCCTTAAACACGCTTAAAGACCCAGCCATTTCCTCGGGCGAAAGGTTAATCTCCGGGGCTTTCTCATGGGGATCCAAGACGGCCCCGCCTAAACCCGGAAAATGCTTTCCGCAAGCTAAGACCCCGGCCTTTAATAACCCCGCCACAAAGGCCTTGGCCATAACCGTAACTTTTAAGGGCTCCGCCCCCAAAGACCGATCGCCAATGTAACCTTTGAGCCCCTCATCTATCTTTAGGTCCAGATCTAGAACCGGGGCCAGGTTAAGGTTAAAACCAGTTTCCTTAAGCTCCCGGCCCATCCGATAGGCTAGTCTTTGAACCTCTAACGGCTCCATTCCGCCTAAAACCCGAGCGCTCGGGGCCTTAAAATAGGGTTCTTTAAGCCTTCTAACCTGGCCCCCTTCTTGGTCCAGAGCGATAATAAGCGGTCGGCCTAGGGTCTTTAAAGCGTATTTTTGGACCTTGTCTAAAATTTCTTGTAAAAGGGCCGGGGCTTTTAGATCCACTTTACCCGGATCTAAGCTAACCGGTTCACCGGCGTTGGGCCCTAAGCTAAGAGGGTAGTTAGGGTCGAAACGAACCGTGTCCCAGCTAATGGGGTAGTTACGCCGGAAAAAAATAAGCCCCCCCGGCCGAAACTCATCGATGAGCTCTCTAATTTCCCCGGAGTCCCGGCCTTCCCAACCGATCATCATTAAACGCCCCGCCGCTTCCTTAGGGGTTTCCGGGGCGTAGGCGTCTTGGGGTTCCTGGTCTATTATAGTCTCCATCTTAAGGTGTTAAAGCCGTTAAGCTTAGTTTTAGCCTCTTGGGGTTTAGTCTGACGTTTGATCTGGGCTTATCTTATTTTAGCTGGACGCTGGACCTATCTAAGCTTAGCTTAGTTTAGTCTGGGCTTAGCGTATCTTACCTTGGCTTAGTTTAGTTTAGTCTAGGCTTAGCTTGGCTTAGTTTAGTCTGGGCTTAGATTGCCTTAGTTTAGTCTGGGCTTAGCTCAGCTTGCCTTAATTTAGTCTGATCTTAACGTATCTTAGCTTCGCTTAGTCTGGGCTTAGCTTACCTTAGTCTGGGCTTAGCTTAGCTTACCTTAGGTTAGTCTTGATTTATCATATCTTAGCTTAGTCTGGGCTTAGCGTATCTTAACTTAGCCTAGCCTAATTTAGTCTGGGTTTAGCTTAGATTGGCTTAGTTTAATCTTGGTTTAGCTTATCTTGGCCTATCTTAGCTTAGTTTAGTCTTAGGCTTAACTTGCCTTAGTTTAATCTTGGTTTAGCATATCTTAGCTTACATTGTCTTACCTTATCTTAGCTTAAATTAGCTTTTATTACAATATATTATTTTAGCTTAGCTTTGATTAGCATCGCTTATCTTATCTTAGCTTTAATTAGCTTTAATTAACTTTGGGTGTCTTTATTTCGCCTGGTCGCGCAAGCTTCGCAGCGCCCACAAAAGCCGCTGGTTGGGCAAGGCGGGCTCATCCGGGCCTCTTTAGCCAGCCGCTCCTCTTGGGCCAAAAAATCAGCCCCCGCGGCCACGTCAATGATCCGCCAGGGTTTATACTTATCCTCCGGCCAAGGCTCAGTTAAGACTGGGGGTAAGGTATTTTTCCCAGCCTTAACCCCAGTTAGGGCTAAATACTTTTTTAAAGCCGGTCTAACCCGACCTTGAAACTCCCTTAAGGATCGAACTAAATCCCCGGACTGATGGCCCCCTCGAGCCAGTAAGCTTTGGACCAAAGACCAGATGGGCGGATCCAGTCTAACTTCAATCCCCCCAACCTTGGTCAAATTTTTCTTTAATAACTCCCCTTTCCGGTATAGCTCGGCCTCAGTCAGAAGCCCTACGCCCTCAAAGGGCGTTTGGGGTTTGGGGCAAAAATTGGCCGCTGAGACCACTAACCGCGGGGCGAAACTTCCGGCCTTAAGATTTTGGCGAATTTTCCCAGCCAGAAGGGCCACGCCTAATAGATCCTCATCCGTCTCTAAGGGCAACCCCAGCATAAAGTAGAGTTTTAACCGCCTTATCCCAGCCGAGGCTAAAAAACCGCAAGCCTCTAAGATCTCCCCTTCGGTCAGGGCCTTATTAATAACCGCTCTTAACCTGGCGGTCCCGGCCTCCGGGGCCACGGCTAACCCTTTGGCCCCGCCAGCCATTAAACGCTGGGCCAAAGACTGGGTTAAAGCTGACAACCGTAAGGAGGAGACCGAGACCTCTCGCCCCGCGGCTAAAAGGCTTTCCAAGATACTTTCGATCTCCGGGTGATCGGCCACCGCTGGGCTGACTAAACCCACTGGCTCCCTATTGGTCTGGGTGGAGGTTCCAGTAGGGTCCCCGGTAGGGGATCCGGCGAATCCTAAAGCCTTTAAAACGCTAGCCAGAGGCCAAGGTCTTGAAGGTCGGTATAAAACCCCGGCTAAACAAAACCGGCACCCATGCGGGCAACCCCGGCTAATCTCCACTAAGCGCCGATAACCAAACTCCGTGTGGGGGGTTAAGATGGGGGAGACCGCGGGAAGATTATCATTAGGCGGCCAACCTAAGATGGCTGGGCGAACGGGTTTGGCTAAAGGAACTAAACCTTGTAAGACCTCGTTCGGCCATAAGCCCGGGGCCAAGGCCCCGGGGACCTTCGCCTCTAGGATCTTTAGTTGGCTCTCTTTAGTCTCTTGAGAAAAATAGGGGTCCAGATAGTGGCTAAGAATAATCGGCCACTGCTCTTCGGCCTCCCCAGCCAAAATCAGATCCGCGAAGGGGACAATGGGCCAAGGGTTGGCCCAGACCCCGACCCCGCCCGCGAAAACTAAAGGGTCCTTGAGCCGAGCGGCTCTTTCCGGGTTAATCCGCCCAACCGCTAAGATCTCCAAAAAGATCCAATAATCGTTTTCTAAGGTTAAAGAGGCCCCTAAAAGATCAAAAGCCCCTAAAGGGGATTGGGTCTCTATGGATAATACTTTTTCCCCGGGTTTTGGCTGAAAGAACCGTTCCGCCGCGACCTTAGGGTTATTATTTAAAAGGGCGTATACCGCCAAAAAACCCAAAGAGGCCATGCCGGTTTCGTAAGGGCCTGGCCAGATAAGGCCCACCCTTAACCGCCCTCCTGGTTCCTTAATAACCAGGCCTTCCTCGCGCGACCGATAAAAGGCCCCCTTGTTAGGCGCCGCTAGGCCCCCAGTCCGAAAACAACGGGCCATTAAAGGCTTAGTCCGCCGGTTTACGGATATAAGGCGGGCTTTCGTAATAGTTGGGGTTATTGTTGACCGCGCTGACCCCTTGGTTTAAGGCCTGGCCGCTTCTTACGGCGCGGCCAGATTCCCGGGTCGAGACGGTCCGAGCCTCAGGGTATTCCAGACCAGGCCGGATGGCCCGTTTGGGGCCGCCTAACCGACCGCTAGCCGCCCCCGCTCCGGCCACCCCCACTCCGGCCATCATAGCCCCGGCCCCGCTTTCCGCCGCCGGGCTTTCCGCCGGGCCTTCCGCCGCCATAGGCCGCGACTCTGAGGCCGACATGGGCCGGGCGACTTTAATGTCCGGTTTAGGCCGGGGGAGGCTATCCACGTCCATATTAAGTCGCGGCGGCTCCGCTTTCGGCGGGGCCGACTTTAGTTGGGGGGCTAATTTGGGGGGGGCGATTTTTTTTTCCGCGTCTGGTTGGCTTTCCAGAGCCAAGGAGTTAGCCAGCCCGGAGGCTAAAATGGTCACCCGCATCGTGGAAGAGTCCCGTAAGGACTCATCAATGACTAAACCAAAAAAGAGCCGCGCTTTGGGGCCAATGGCTTTCCGGATCTTTTGGTTGACGTCCATGACCTCGCGGACCAAGACCCGGCTGTCGGCGGCGATGTCGCAGATGACCGCTTTGGCCCCGGCTAAGGAAGCGTCCGCCACTAAAGGGCTCGCGATAGCCTCGTTGAGAGCCTCACTGGCCCGTTTAGCCCCCTTGGCCTCGCCAAAACTGATGATGGCTGGGCCCTTGTGGGTTAAGACGGATTTAACGTCCGCGAAGTCCACGTTAATCTCCCCGGGGGTGTCCACAATGCTAATGATGCTGGACACGGCCCGGTATAAGACATCGTTTCCGCGTTTCAGGTTCTTTAAGAAAGCCGCGTCCGGGTCCAAGGACTCCAATTTAGCGTTATCCACGGTGATCACGCTGTTACAGCACTGGTAAAGCTCCAGGAGCGTCTTATTGGCCATGGGCAAACAGTCGCTCTCGTGACTAAAGGGTTTAGTGACCACGGCCACCACCAAGGGGGGTTTAGGGCCTTTGGTTAAAGCCCGGGCCACCGCCGGTAGGCCCCCGCCGCCCGTCCCGCCGCCTAAGCCGGCGGTAAGGAAAATAAGGTCCCCCCCGGCTAAGGCTTGGGTGATGTTGTCCAAACATTCGGTCACGCTTTTTAAGCCAATTTCCGCCGAGGCCCCGCAACCTCGACCTTTAGTGGTCGAGACGCCCACTTGGATCTTCACCGGGGCCACGCCCCGGCGTAAAGCCACGATATCCGAGTCGGCGATCACAAAGTCCGGCCCAGTGAGCCCAGATTTAATCATGTGGTTGACCGCGTTGCAGCCCCCGCCCCCCAGGCCAAATATTTTAATCACGTGCCGATTCATTTTTTCCATAAGCCAGACCGCCTTCGCCCCTAGTCGGGCCAGACGCTAAAAAACGCCTTTAACCTTAGTCGAACTAAAAAGCCGTTCGCGGCCTCTATTTACCCCTTAAGTTCGGTGGCACATCGAAGTATTCGCTCCGAGTGTAGGCCGCTTCCACGTTGAGGTTGGATTCGTACTTACTCCGGGTTCTCACGCCCGAGGCTAAAGCCGCGGGCGGGGGAAAGGCCGTCCTTCTTTCGGTGGGGCTTAAAGGTAAAGACCGATTGACCACGGCCACTGGCTGGGGCGCGGGGCTGACTGGGGCCAAATGGCCGCTCCCTTCCCCCCGAACCCGGCGCTGCGGCTCAACCACGGGCTCCAAGACCACTAATTCCGCTTCCCTTAACTCACTTTCCGAAAGGTCTTGGTCCGAAAACTCGGAGTCCGCCAATTCCGCGTCCGAATAGCTTAATTCCTCGTCGGTCCCTAAAAGGTCCTCGTCCGGGTATTCATCGAAGTCCGTAAGGCTCTCCTCCGCGAAAACGTCCTCGTCCAAGCCCGTGGCCACCACCGTGACGATTAAGGACCCGGTCTCAGCTAAGCTGTCATCCTGGACAAAGCCGCCGTAAAAGGCCATGCCCGCCCCAATCTGGTTCCGGACGGTCTGGTTAATGTAAGCGATTTCGCTGCTCTTAACCTCCTCGTCCCCAGTGATATTGACCAAAACCCCTTTAGCCCCCTTTAAGGAGACATCGGCCATTAAAGGATTGGATATAGCCGCCTCCAAAGCCAATTGGGCCCGTTTTTCCCCGGAGGCCTCCCCGTAACCCATGATGGCCGAGCCCCGTTTGGACATCACCGCGATAACGTCGGCGAAGTCCACGTTAATGACCCCAGAGCTCTCAATGAGGTAGCTAATGCTGCTAACCGCCCTAAAGAGGATCTCATCGACCTTTTCCTTAGCCTTTAAAAAGGGCAGATCCGGGTTCAGCTCCACGACTTTAGAGTTGGGGATGATGATAACGCTATTGCAGTAACGCCTTAGTTGAGTCACGACCCGATTGGCTAAACCCTCCCGGCAGTCTTCCCAAGGAAAGGGCCTAGTGACCACGCCCACGATTAAAGGCGGGTTCTCCAACCGACTTAAAGCCTCGGCCAAAACGGGAATGGCCCCGCTCCCAGTGCCGCCGCCAAGTCCAGCCATCAAAAAGGCCATGTCCGCCCCTTTAGCCGCGTCTAATAGGTCATCGAGGTTCTCTTCCGCGCACAAACGACCCACCTCGGGATCGCCCCCGCAACCGTGGCCCGCCGAGGTTTTAACCCCGAGCTGGATTTTGGACTTGGCGAGGCAGGGCCTTAAAGCCTGCATGTCCGAGTTGGCGGCGATAAAAACCGGGCCCTTCAAACCGGAGCGCACCATATAATTTATAGCGTTATTGCCACATCCCCCCAGACCCATTACTATGATCCTCTGCCGGGTTAGGGAGAGGTCATCCTCTAAAAACTCCATGCTTCCCCCCATAATACCCAAAGAATCGGGCGAGCCGGTCGTGAAATCGTTGTTATCCATATCTTCCTGCCTCCGGCGGGTTGGTCCCGGAAATGAAAAGACCTTTAATACGCCTATCG
>JAISRZ010000124.1 GCA_031273455.1 Deltaproteobacteria bacterium
CTTTGGCCAAAACAAAATTTCGCCTAGCGATGACTAAGGCCACCAGGATGACCCGATTGTCGCCTCCTTCGAAGTTGGCGAGGTATTTTTCCTTAATCTGAGTCAAAGCCTTCTCGGCCCAAGGCTCCATAGCCTCGCGCAACTGGGCTTTCCCCGCGGCGTCCCTAGGCGGGCGTAAGGACTCATTTTTGGGTTTTTCTTCATTATAGAACTTAATTTCAATAATGTAGTCATCGCATTTAGGGCCTTTGACATGGATGTCAAGCCTTCCGTGGGTAGTGTGTTTTTGAGTTTGGAACCATTGACCGGACATCAGAAGGGCCGACTGGAAGAGGGTTGAATAGTATTTCTCTTCCTCAATATGGACATCGCCAGGATATTGGGAGAGATAGCCGCCCAAGGCTTCCATAAGCCCCTCTAGATCCAGGGAGAGCAAAGAGTCCCGGGTTCTTACGGCCAACTTGTAAGCCAATAACGTATTTTTCGGCGGTTTGAGCGAAAGAGCTAAAGGGGCCAAGATGGAACTAACCTCAAGATTCGGGTAGCCGAGGATATAATCCCGAGGACCTTTTTTGGGGTTAGGCCTAATTTCCTTGACCGTCAGGTAACCGGCTTGGAAAAGAAGAACCGCTGGATCCAAATGGGCGATATCGTGGATGATAATCCGCCTTAGGTCGAATTTTGGCGAAGATTTTGGGAGTTCTAAGTTGACATTATCTAGGCCGCTGGTACCTAGATCGCGCCAAAAAGAAGGCGAGCCCGACTCGAACCAGTGACGAGAGACTTTGGCCTTCACAAAGAAATTAAGGACCGCCCAGGGGTTGTAGACCCTAGTTTTTCCGTCCCAGGAGTAGCCATCGTACCAGACGCCAATTAAGTTCCTTAAATCGTGGCCATCGCTCCTTGGGGGTAAGAAGCCTTTCTTAATGAGGGCCGCGAGAATCTCGCCTTCGCGATCGCTAAGGAGATCCTCTAGATCCGCCGCGGTTAGGCCACAAATGGCGGCGAATTTTGAGCTAAAGGTGAGGTCCCTTAAGTTGTTCAGATCGGAGAAAATATAGGTCTGGGTGAACCGGCTCACTCCGGTCACGAAGATGTGGCCAACGGCTTTAACGTTGGTTTTGAGAATACCGTAAAATTCACTCAAGGCGTCACAGAACTGTTCGGCCTTTTCCGGGTCAGCTAAATACTCAACGATTGGGGCGTCATACTCGTCTATGAGAATGGCCACTGTTTGGGTGGATTTTTGGTGGAGGCGCTGGATGAGCCTAGCGAACATAGTATCGGAACTTTTTCTTTCCAGCTCAACCTCTTTTAACTTGGCCACCTCTTCCATAAGGTCGCGCAACTTCTCCTCCATAACCCCCAGGTCTTTGGCGATGACTCTATTCATCTCCAGCCTAATGATCGGGTAAGGGGTCCAGTGGTAGTCCGATTGGTCGATCCAAAGGCCCTTGAACAGTTCCCGGCGACCTTCTAAGAGGCATTTAAGCGTACTAACTAGGAGGGTTTTCCCGAATCGCCGGGGCCGGGAGAGGAAATACGGGTAAGGCCGCCTGGCTATCTGATACAAAAATTTGGTTTTGTCGGCGTAGTAATCGTTGTTTTGTCGGATGCTGGCGAAGTCAGCCGCGCCCACCGGCAATTCTCTCGCGGTAGGGTCTTGATCGATGTCTTCGGAATCCATCTCGTTCTTAGATAAATCATTCATGGTCGCGCCCTAAGGTTAAAGGGGAAGTTAGGTTCCAAAGCCTTAGGTTTAGCGGCGTCAATGGATTCTTAGTCGCTAACGGTTCGTAAAAATCGGTGGTCCTTGAGCGTCGTTAGAAAGGCCAGATCCTTAGCTTTTGGAATATTATAAGGTATATGAGGCAAATTTTCCAATAAGACCAGACGTCAAAAAAGTTCTTATCCGCCTCTTGAGCGGTTTACGTAGCTAGACCAGGTTTTAGGTATACTCAGCGTCAAAAAGATTTTCCACTTATCACTACAGTGAACTATAAGGCGCTTGCTATTTGACTCTTTCTTGATTATCATGTTTAGGGGCGGAATTTTTTTTGAGTCATTTTATGATTGCAGACGCTTTCCACCCAGCTAAGGAAAATCACTAGGCGCTTTTTTTACTTGACATTCGCTCCCCTTTGACTTATTATATGTACGGCGCTCCAGAAAGGCCAGCGACAAGGGGACTATCTTGGCGAACTTAAAACTCATTTTTAGCCAGAAGCCGATGGAAGGCGAACTCTGTGATTTCCCCTGTTCAGTTGGTTTACATAAGGTCGATGAGACCAAATTAAAGTCTTTCTGGAATGAAATGGTGTGAAAATACCACTATCTCGGATATGAGAGCGTAATCGGAAGCCGGGTGAAATATCTCATCACCTTGGGCGACAGGCTTGTCGGGGCGATAAGTTTCTGTTCGGCGGCCATCCAGCTTGGCCTTAAGGACAGATTCATCGGATGGGACGAGCCCACTAGACTGTCGATGTCGCCCGGCCTGGTCAACAACAACCGCTTTCCGTTCCTTCCGTGGGTAAAGATCCGTAACTGGCCTCGCGAGTTCTTTCTTTAAGCTGGAAACGCTTGAAGGTGGACTGGCTGTCCCAGTACGGAGTGGAGCCTTTATTAAGAGCTTTGTTTAAGTTTGTCAAGAGGTATAACGAGGCAACGAGGCAAAGGGGAGATCGGGCCTTTTTAGGGAGCCAGCCAAATTGGGTATGTGTCGCGCTAAGAGAAAAGATTATCTTTATTGTTATTTGGTTTTTCTTCCCATTCGTAATCATGTATAAACGTTTTTTCACGTGAAAACGAATAACTAATTACAACAAATAATATAAAATTTTTAAATGAAAAACTCGATTTTAACGAATACCTAAATTTAGCAATTTTTTGGCCTTATTCTGGTTTGTCAGAAATAATTATTGCTATTTCTTCGTCAATTTCTTTACCTCTGTTGTCATACGAACTTAAAAATAATTGCCTTGCTTTATCAGCTTTAGCCGAATAAGTTAATGAACGTAAACGCGTTGATATTAAACTTCCTACTAAAGGTCTGAGGAGATTTGGAATTCTTCGGGAACCTCATAAGATTCAGCTTTTAATCTATACTTTTCCAATTCTTCCGGAGTAAACTCCATAAATATTTTACTATTAGGTAAATAGGCCGATAGAGGGATTTTTTCGTTTATATCTAGTAAATCCCAAATTCTATTTTTATGGGTCCAATCTGAAATTATACTCGCAGTAAATTCAGTACAAATAATATGTGTTACAGATCTTAATATATCTAATTGCTGGTCGTTAAAAAGCGCAACATCTGGGCTAGAAATATCTTTAAAAGATGTCTCGTCTTTACCTGTTAAAATTTGAATTTTCTTTTCGATAACCAACCAGTTTAAAGCGTCTTGATAATGTTCCGGCGCCGGGCCATATTGAGCTTTAATCATTCTAACTTTGGTCAACGGCTCGCAACCATCGTATAAAGCCCGGACTTCAGAAAAGAAGATAATTTTCAGTAATAGAGTGGCGTTAAGCCTAAATTTGTTTAATCTAGCGAACTCTATAACAAAATGCATGGCGTTCGCTAAGCGGATGAAGGCGTCCATAACATGCTCCCCTTCCCTCAGGCTGGTGGGTAAGTGTTTATGATTGAATATACCATTTTACTTGAAATTTTATAACGCTACCTTAGTTCTAACTCTTCCCTAAAACCCTCCCCTGGTCGCGGAACTCTAGTTGGGGCGGTCGTCCTCGTTCGCTGTGGCCCTTGGGGGCGCCCTAGGTTTGTGGGGGTGGTGGGTCTAAAAAAAACAAACCAGGTTAAATCCAGGGGATTAGGACAGCGTTTTTAGGAAGCCCGTCCAGTGGAACAGGGTGGCCAGCCCTATGTCCTCCAAAGGTTCACTAATATTCAACTAACGGGAGGATAGGGGATATTATTGACAACAAAGCCAAGGCCAAAAAGTCGCTGACCGAGGACTTTAAATCGTATGAGGTCACCGGATCTGTTTAGTTAGAGATATTTGAGTAGGTCGCTCCGGTCCAGCCGCCCCAGGTCGCTCCGGTCAAGCGGTCTGCTGAGCTAAGAGTCAAAAAGTGATTTTTGATAGAGGTGTGGAACTTTTTCAGGATCTATTTCTACTAACAGCTGTTAGTTTTTCAAGATTTGACTGAAGAAGCTCCACTACATGTTGTTTAGGACAAAAAATTGACCCTTTTTTTTGCCGAAAGTGGATTTTAAAACACGAACCCCAGTATTTATGCGGGTTTTCGAGTTGCTAGACCTCGAGTTTTCGCTTGTTTAGGACAGGACTGGAAATGGTCATATCACTATGACTTGAATTTTGATATGTTGAGAATTTATTCCAATAACATTTTATAATTAATCTTGAATTATCAGTATGTTTTCCACTAGGGCAAATCTTTTTGACGCTGAGTATATGAACTAGATATCATCGCTCCTCTGACTGGTCCTATGGCTAAAATAGCCCCCATGTGAACGCTTAAAAGGGATTATATAGTAAAAGAATGTTTTTGGTGAGTAAAATAGATAGAGATTGGACGTAAATCTGGCGGAAAGGGAGGGATTCGAACCCTCGGTAGGGGGTAAACCCTACACTCGCTTAGCAGGCGAGCACCTTAGGCCTCTCGGTCACCTTTCCTTAGGCCAATGGAACCCCTATCCCCCTAAAGTTTTAAGGAGAATCTAGGGTCTACGCGAGAAAAATTAAGCTCTTAAAAAAGTTTTAAGCGGCTTTAGGCGCCGCTAAAAACTCGGTTCTTATATCACAGTCCCAGGCTTAAATCAACGTTGGCTTTATTGGCTAAAGGAGCGGACTCGCCGCTTTTTTAAGGCCGCGCCGCTCGCCTTGGGGGGGTTATTCGGGTCCTTTTTGGCCGTTCGACGTTTCGCCATGACCAGGTTATTGGCCCGCCAGATCCGATGGACGCTGGTGTGGCTAATGCCTAAAAGCTGGCCCAATAGCCGAGAGCTCCAGCGAGGTCGGTTATTGGGCGGTTTTTCGCCTAAGGTTTTTTCAATAACCATTTGGGCTAAAGAGCTTTGAATAATGGGCGGCCGACCGCTCCGGGGAGCGTCCCGACGGATTCCTTTGAGCCCGCTTTTCGCGAATCTGGCCCGCCATTTGCCCACCCGAGCCTCAGAAAAGGCCAAATGCCGGGCGATGGACTCATTATTATGGCCCAAAGCGGCCAAAATAACGATTTTGGCCCGCTCAACGATTTTCGGCGGGGTTTTGGGGTTACTTAAAATATGGTCCAGTTTGGCTTTTTCCTCAGGGGTCAAGACAATCTTCGGAGCTTGTCTCATGGCTTGACCTCAATGGTGACGCTATCTGGCTCTTAGGCTGGGTAACCCAAAACCAAGCTTAAAAGCCCTAAATAGCTATAACTGGTTAGCTGGCGGAAGCGGTGAGATTCGAACTCACGGATGGGGGACCATCACAGGTTTTCAAGACCAGCGCCTTAAACCACTCGGCCACGCTTCCAAAATTTTGTTTTCTAACCTCCAGTTGGTGGTTAAAGGACTAATACTTTGTTTGATATTAGCCAATAAAAGGGAAACTTGATGTGATTATCAAGTCTTGAGCCCCCTAGAGACGGGCGTAATTAAAGGCCCGCCTCCAAACCTAGAGTTTAACCCTAGGCCAGGAAATAGCCAAATTCCGGATCTTTAGACCGTTTAGGCTATTTTAATCCTTGCCCTTGGAAATGTAAACATAATCAACAGGCTTTTTAGTCAGCTTAAGGTGACGTAACCACATCGATTGTTAGGTTATCATAGTTTTTCGTTCAGTTTCGGGCTTAAAAGGGCACCGGATCCGCTGGTTACGTCCGGGGTCAAGGTCAGATTTATTAGCTTTAGTTACGAAACAAGACAAAACACCATGAAATAAATTTTCTTCATTATATTTATAAGGTCTTTCGCAGAAAACCGCTAGACTTTAGTCTAGCGGATGAATGCGTCTTATGTCTGAGTTAACCTTGTTGACGGATATATTCTTGAATTGTCGATAAGTTTGCTTGCCC
>JAISRZ010000094.1 GCA_031273455.1 Deltaproteobacteria bacterium
GCCCGCGTTTTTTTAACTTTAGCCGCCCGGACGAGGACTTTAGATAATTTTGCCGAAGTTATTATACTGTTTCTGGGTTTTCCCCCCATCTTACAAGAAGCCACCTAGCGACGCTTGACCGTTTTGGGAAATTTCGCGCCTTACGACCAAATCCCAAGAGCCCTCGCTCTTTAGCCGCCAACTCTTATCATAGCCTTAACTACCCGACCAGGCACGGTCCATTGATCTGGCCAGTTGGAGCTTCTTGAAAGGTTCTTTACAAAAGAGGATCACGGGATTAGCGTTAGTTTTATTCCCGACACCCCCCCATCCTAGTAGACGATCGTTTGTAGGTGACAGTTATCTAGGTCAATGGGGTTTAAATCCTGATTGTCGTTAACGCCGCGGACGGTTACTAGACCTCCATTAGGCGCCCTTTAGCGAAACAGCCGGTCCTCTTTAAGAGGCTCATTAGTAATCGCTATTAACTTTTTTCTGTTTATTTTCATTGATATTATTACTTAATATATTATATTAATTAATTTATTATATAAAATTTTTAAATATTTATTAATCTCCATTATAATAACTTATAAACTCGCATACTACCACAAATTATTATACCAGCCTTGGACGCCCAAAATAGCCTATTAAAAAAGTTAAAAAATAACTTGCGCCGACAGACGTCAATGATTATAATTATCAGGACAAGGAATTAAGGTTCCTTGTCCTGGAGTCACCCTCCGGTTATTGCGTTAAAAAACAGGCGCCCCTACAGAACCGATCTTTCCTTTTCGTCTGTAGGGGCGCTTCTTACTTTCGTCAGATTCTTTTGATCACGGCTGTGATGATTTCACTCACCAATGAAGCCAGAACGCTTATTGAAATGTTCCCTTGGCGCCTGTTTTTGGCTTGAGGAAACTAGCGATTGGTTAAATTTTCCACCCCAAGCTAAGGCCCCATTTCCTAATATTATATTTATATATTTATCGCTAAATTTAACTCTATTTTTGGCTTAAGCTTTAGACGCGCCCTTTTTTTTCGATTTCCCCTCGCTTTCCTAAAAACCCTAGAATTCTAAACCCATTTACCTTTTGGCGCGCGCCTTTAGGGATTGACTTGGACCTTTCCACCCAACCAGCCATTTTGTCTTCAAAGTTTTTCTCGCGCCCAGCGCCTTCGATAACCTAAATCGTTCGATAGCTTTCCAGCGACGATAGCCGCCACCTTCTTTTTTTTGGCCGCTGGCTAGGGGCGCGCCGACTTTTGGGCGTATTTTGGTCCGGTCTTGGTCGCGTTCGGTCTTCTCATTGTTTACTGCCCCGCTAACTGCTATAATTCAATCAAAGAATTTCGCTTTCTAAACGCTTTATTAGACTTTAAAAATCTTTAAAAATTTATTATTTTTTCTGTTTTATTTGATTTAAATCTTTAAAGTTGATTAATAAAATTTATTTTGTTTAAAAACCCCTAAACGGGCCTTAATAACATTTCTGGAGGATCCATGCTTAAAGGCCGGACCTTATTAATAGTCAGCCTTTGCCTTAGTTGGGCTTTTTTTAGCGGCTCTCTGGCCGATGCCGCTCTATCTGGGGAGGAGATCTTAAAGGGGTTGGCCGCTCGCTACAAAGGTCTGGAGGGCTTAACCGCCTCCTATAAGCGGACCACCTCCACCAACCTGGCCGCGGACATCTTCGAGGCCCCCGAGGAGCCCAAGGTCTCTGGTCAGTTGGCCTGGCGTAAACCGGCCAATATGCGTTTAGACCAAAAGACCCCGAGTATTGAGCTCTTAGTCACCGATGGCCAAACGGTCTGGTGGTATCTACCGAAAGATAAGCTCGTCCATGTGTATCGGCGGCTCAATCTGGCTGGCGAGATGGCCCCTTTACTGGCTTTTTTAACTAACCTAGATGAGCTTAAAAAATCCTTTCGGATTAAGGAGTTCCCGGTTCACCCCTTACGGCCCGGTCAACAGGGGCTCATCCTAGTCCCCAAAGCTAAGGAAACCTCCTTTGGCCAGATCATCGCCTGGTCTGACCAGGAGTTTAAGCTAACCGGTTTTGACCTTCTCATGGCCACCGGGGAAACGACCCACTTTTATTTAAGCGATCTAAAAGAAAAACCCTTAGACCCCGCCGAGTTTGCCTTCAAAGCTCCTAAGGGCGTTAGAACCATTGAGGAAACCCCGCGTTAAGAGCCTTTTTGGTCTTTAGTTTTTAGCGTTTTTTAGTTTTGGGGGGAGATTTATGAGCCCAAGCGATATTTCCGAGGCGATCGCCCGCTTAGCTAAAGAGCGCGACGCGGTCATTCTGGCCCATTACTACTGTGTCCCCGAGATCCACGATATCGCCCACTTTGTGGGCGACTCTTTAGGTCTTTCCCAAGAGGCGGCCCGCAATCCGGCCAAGGTGATTATGTTTTGCGGGGTCCACTTCATGGCCGAGACGGCCAGTATCCTTTGCCCGGAGAAAACCGTCCTTTTGGCCAATAGCGCGGCGGGGTGTCCCATGGCCGACATGGTCGAGCCCAGCGATCTTGAAGCCCGGAAAAAAGAGCTACCCAACGTTCCGGTGTTAACTTACGTCAACTCCTCGGCCAAGGTCAAAGCCTTAAGCGACATCTGCTGCACCTCGGCCAACGTGACGGCGGTCTTAAGGTCTTTACCCGGCCCCCGGGTTCTAATGACCCCGGACCGGAACCTGGCCCAGTACGCCCAGAAACTGGTTCCGGAAAAAGAAGTTATCCTCTGGCCCGGCTTTTGCCCCACCCATCACCGTTTAAACCTGGCCGAGATCCAAGAGTTAAAAAAGGAGCGGCCCCAAGCTGAGGTCTTAGCCCACCCGGAGTGTCAGCCGCGGATCTTAGAGGAAGCCCACTTTATTGGCTCCACCAGCGGGATTATCAAACATTGCGCGACTTCCCCTAGCGAGGAGTTTATTGTCTTAACCGAGGCGGGGGTTTTATACCCGCTAGCCAAACAAAACCCGCATAAAAAGTTTTACCAACCTAAAACGCCCATGATCTGCCCGAACATGAAAAAGAACCAGGTAACTGACGTCTTAGCGGCTCTAGAGACCTTAACCCCCGTCATTAAAGTCCCCGAGGAGATCCGCCTTCCGGCTCTCAAGGCCGTTGAGCGGATGCTGGCCATCCCCCGGGACTAGGGACTATAGTCTCTGGTTTAGGGTCTAGAAGGCTCGCGGGGGAGTTAAAAAAGGTTAAGGTTTTTGGGAGGGTATGGCGACTATGGTCAAAAAGATTTATTTCGCGGGGCCGGACGTATTTTTTCCGAATTATCCCGAAAAAATCCGAGAAATCCAGGCTTTAGGGGCTAAATATAACTTTAGCCCCCTTTGCCCCGGGGAATCCCCGGAAACCGACCCGACCGTTATTTACCAAAAAAACTTAGCCTTAATCGAGGAAGCCCACGGGCTCATCGCTAACCTTAACCCCTTTCGGGGCCAGGAGCCCGACTCCGGGACCGCCTTTGAGGTCGGCTACGCCCTGGCTAAAGGCAAATGGATCATTGGGTATCTAACGGATTTACGCGATCTAAAGACTAAAATCCATAGTAAGGTTAAAGGGCCCCAATCGTCCGTTATTTTACCGGATGGCTCCATAGCGGAGGACTTTGGTTTGCCGGTCAACTTAACTTTGGCTTTAGCCGCCAAGCGCTTAGTCCCCAACTTAGAGGCGGCCGTTCTGGCGGCGGTCGCCTTCAAGCTTTTGGGGTAGGGTCTTCTATAATTACGGCGAATTTTACGAGCTAACGCCCGTATTTAAGAAAAAACATCGTAATTTACGTTAAACCCTTTTAGCCAATAAACTAGTCGCGGTCATCTCTTTAGGAACCTCTAGACCCATTAGCTCCAAGATGGTTGGGGCCAGATCAGCCAGTTTCCCACTTTGGCCGCTCAGCTTAGCCAAGGGTTTCGCCGCCACGTAGACGCATTCCACGGGGAATAGGGTGTGGCTGGTCTTAACTAAGTTAGTGACCGGGTCAATCATCTCCTCCGCGTTCCCATGGTCAGCGGTGATTAAAACTTGGTACCCTTTGGCCAATAACGGGGGTACAATCTTGGCTAAGGCGGCGTCCACCGCTTCCACGGCTTTAACCGCCGCCCCGAGGACCCCAGTGTGGCCCACCATGTCGCAGTTGGCGTAGTTAATGACGATTAAAGGGTAATCTTGGGGCAGATACTTAGTTAAAAAAGTCTCGCTTAAGATCTCGGCCTCCATTTCCGGGTGGCTGGCGAAGGTGGCTGGCTCAAAGCGGCCCGGGATTTCCACCTGCTCCTCTAAGGGAAAGGGTTTGGTGGATTTCCCATTAAAAAAGCTGGTCACATGCCGAAACTTCTGGGTCTCGGCCAGCCTTAACTGTTTTAAGCCAGCTTGGGAAACGACTTCCCCCAATAAGCCGCTCATCCCGCCTTCCCCGCCCATGGGGCCCAGTAAATACTCCGTAAACTCATCGTAATAACGGGTTAAGCCTAAGTACTTAACCTTAGGCCCTAAAGTTCGTTTTCCAGGGTACTGGGGGTCCACCATGGCTTGGGTCAGCTGGATGGCCCGATCTTGGCGGAAGTTAAAGTGAAAAACCGCGTCGCCTTCCGCGAAACCCTGGTAGTCCGCGGTTTTTAACGGTGGGATGTACTCATCGACCATGTCAAAGTTGTCCGGGGTCTTTTCCTCGGCCCAGGCTCTCTCCACCGCCGCGATGGGCGACCCTTGGTAGATCTTAGCCTTCCCATAGACTAAGGCCGCGTAAGCCAGGTCGGTTAAAGCCCAATCCCGGCTCCGGTCCATGGCGTAGTAGCGGCCCATCATGACCCCCACGGTGGCTAAACCAACTTCCTTTAAGACCAGCTCCAGTTTAGCGATAAACTCCGGCGAGGACCTGGGCGGGGTGTCGCGACCGTCTAAGAAAGGATGGACCGTCAGCCGACCAGTGGGGTTTTCCTTCCGGGCTTGGCGTAAGATCTTAAAAAGGTGCTCTTGGTGGGCGTGGACCCCTTCGTCTTGGAGTAGACCCATTAAGTGTAACGTCCCTTGGCTTTGGCGCCAAAAGTCCACCGTCTCCCGCCACTTGGGGAGTTGGAAAAAAGTCCCGTCCCTTAAACCATCGTCAATCCTTTTGAGTTCCTGGATGACAATCCGACCGGCCCCCATATTAAGGTGCCCCACTTCACTGGACCCTTGATAACCCGCGGGTAAACCCACGGGCTCGCCAGCGGCCTCCAGTAAGGTCCAAGAGCTCTTATCGGCTAAAAGACGGTCCATAAACGGGGTTTTGGCCGCCAGAACGGCGTTGCCATAGGGATCTTCCCGGTGTCCCCAACCATCGCGGATAATGAGGCAGACAGGGTTGGCCATTTTTTCCTCCCATAGCCAAAGTTTTTCGCTCCCTAAAATTATAACCCATAATCATTATAGTTAGGGCCTAATTTCCCCCTTGGCCGCCCGATGGGGCCGCCCCTTTTTCCCGAACGACGCCAAGGGGCCTTTTTCACCTAAGGATTTTTTTTAGTTTTTAAAAAAAATTTCCCCTTGGCCCCTTTCAAGCCTTGACAAACTCTCTTCAGTGTTTATATTTGCTTTGCCTGGCAATCAGGGGAGTTGAGCGCTAATTTTCTGGAGCGCTTAAACTTTCTGGTTTTTAGATGTAATTAGGGTTCTTTAACCCAAAATTAGTTAGTTTATTATGACCCCGCCCTTTTTGGGGTGGGCGACTTTTTCTGACCTGGCTCAGTTAGCTAGCTCAAATCACCTTTTTTTTGATAAGGAGCGTCCCATGAATCTTCGTCCTTTGTCCGATCGCATCCTGGTTAAGCGCCTGGAAGAGGAAGAAACCACCAAAGGCGGCATCATCATTCCTGACACCGCCAAGGAAAAACCCCAGCAAGGCAAAGTCATCGCCGTTGGCGAGGGCAAGCTGGTCGATAACGGGACCCGGGTCCCCTCTGGGGTCAAACCTGGGGATCACATTCTGTTCGGCAAGTACTCCGGGACTGAGATCAAGCTAAATGGCGAGGAATACCTCATCATGCGCGATGACGACATCTTCGGGATCCTCGAGTAGCCCTATCCAGCGTCTTATAGGGCCTATCTGGCCCAATTTCGGCGTTGATCATTTTTGGGCTCAGGCCTAATTTTTGGGGTTATTAAGCGGTTCGGCTATTTTAGCCAACTATTAATCAGTGACTTATAATTTCAGGAGGATTTCCTAATATGTCCGTTAAAGAGATCAAGTATAACGTTAAGGCCCGCGAAGCCATCATGAGGGGCGTGGACACCCTGGCCGACGCCGTCAAAGTGACTTTGGGGCCCAAAGGCCGCAACGTCATCTTAGACAAGAGCTTTGGCTCCCCGACCATCACCAAGGACGGGGTGACCGTGGCCAAAGAAATCGAGCTGGAAGACAAGTTCGAGAACATGGGCGCCCAGATGGTCAAGGAAGTGGCTTCCAAGACCTCGGATCTGGCCGGCGATGGCACCACCACGGCCACCGTTTTAGCCCAAGCCATCTATCGCGAAGGCCAAAAGCTGGTGGCCGCTGGGGTTAACCCCATGTCCCTAAAGCGCGGCATAGACGCGGCCGTGGAAGTGGCCACCACTGAGCTCCGGAAAATGGCCAAGGCCACTAAGGACCAAAAGGAAATCGCCCAGGTCGGGACCATTTCCTCCAATAACGATCCCACCATTGGCAACATCATCGCTAAAGCCATGGACAGCGTCGGCAAAGAAGGCGTCATCACCGTGGAAGAGGCCAAGAGCATGGAGACCACCTTGGATCTGGTCGAAGGCATGCAGTTTGACCGCGGCTACCTCTCCCCCTACTTTGTGACTGACCCGGAAAAGATGGTCGTCCATCTGGAAGACGCTTTTATCCTTTTAGTGGAGAAGAAGATTAGCTCCATGAAGGATCTGTTGCCCATCTTGGAGCAAATCGCGAAGCAAGGTCGGCCGTTACTCATCATCGCCGAGGACGTCGATGGCGAGGCTTTGGCCACTTTGGTCGTCAACAAACTGCGCGGCACCTTACACACCTGCGCGGTCAAGGCCCCGGGCTTTGGCGATCGCCGGAAAGCCATGCTGGAGGACATCGCGGTCTTAACTGGCGGCAAAGTCATTAGCGATGACTTGGGCATTAAGCTCGAGTCCATCACCATTAAAGACTTAGGCCAAGCCAAGAAGATCAACGTGGACAAAGACAACTCCACCATCGTCGATGGCGCGGGCCACAAGTCGGCCTTAGAGGGTCGGGTTAAGCAAATCCGGGCCCAGATCGAAGATCAGGCCACTTCCGAATACGATCGGGAAAAGCTCCAAGAGCGCTTGGCCAAACTCATCGGCGGGGTCGCGGTCATTAACGTGGGCGCGGCCACGGAAATCGAGATGAAAGAAAAGAAGGGTCGGGTTGAGGACGCTCTCCACGCCACCCGGGCCGCGGTTGAGGAAGGCATTGTCCCCGGCGGCGGCGTGGCTTTGGTCCGCTGTATCCCGGCTCTGGAAAAAGTCCACAACAAAGACGATGAGTTCCAGCAGGGCGTCAACATCATCCGGAGGGCTTTAGAGGAGCCTTTACGCCAGATCGCGGGCAACGCGGGCTTTGAGGGCAGCGTGGTCGTGGAAAAGGTCCGGAACGAGAAGGGCAACACGGGCTTTAACGCCGACACCGGCAAATACGAGGATCTCATCGAAGCTGGCGTCATTGACCCGGCCAAGGTGACCCGCTTCGCTCTCCAGCACGCGGCCTCGGTCTCCTCGCTCCTATTAACCACCGAGTGCATGATCGCCGAGAAGAAGGAAGACAAACCCTCTTCGCCCTTAGGCGGCGGCGCCCCGGGCATGGGCGGCATGGGCGGCATGTACTAAGCCGTTAGCCACCTTCTAACCAAAACCCCGGAAAGGTTAACCTTTCCGGGGTTTTTTGTCCGGTGAAATCCTTTTTACAACTCGTTGAACCCGCCATTTTCCCGGTATTCTTGAAATCTAAAGCCCTAGGTTTTATACTTAAAACGCTTTTTGCCGCTAGTCCAGCCCTTTCAGCTGACTTAGCCGGCTATCAGGGCTTTAAGGAGGCTTTATTAGATGAAAGAAAAACTTTGGGTGGTGCGTCCGGAGCCGAACTTCATTAACCGCCTGGCCCATTTTCTGGACAAAAGCATGGTCGCCATTGGTTGGCCGGAGGTCGGGGATTTGAGCCAAACCGATAAATCGGCCTTAGCCTCCCGCCTTTGCCAAACCTACAGCCATTACTTAGACGTTAAAAAGGACGATTTAGCGGTGGATGTGGGGGTATTAGATCGCTTTGTCAACCAAATCCAAACCGGGGACTTTGTGCTCATCCCGGAAAACGGGCAGGTTTTTGTGGGCGAGGTGACTGGGGACTACACCTTCCACCCGGAACTGGGCCACACCGGCCCGGAGGCTGGTTACCCCCATTGGCGGGCGGTTAGGTACTTAAAGAACAAACAACCCTTTTCGCCCATTAAATCCCTGCCCTTAGGCGTCCGTCGCGGCATTGACTGCCGGTTAGCCGTGTTTTCCATCCACGCCGCGGCCCCGGCCATGTGGTCCTTAATCCGGGACGCGGCTTATTAAGCCACCTAAAACCCCCTTGGCCTATTTCTAGCCTTTAGCGTCTTTCATTATTTCCTTAAAATCGCGGATATTCTGCTCACAGCTAATTTTATACGTCCCCCCAGCGGGTTCGCTCATAGCCGTCTGACAGTGGAAAATGGCCTCTTTAAACCGGCCCACCCCGCCAAAGTACCGGGACAAGAGGTAATGGCCTTTGGCCATCTGCCCGTTTTGGCCAAAGAACCGCCCGGCGAGCTCCAAGGCCTCGGGATAATCGTCCCCCGACATTTTGACGGCCTCATCGTACAGACTGGAAGCTTCCTTATTCTTCCCCTGGAGCTCCAAGGCCCGGGCTAAGCCTAAAGTCGCGGCCAGCCCTTTGTTCTGGGCCCGGGCCTTTTCATAATAAGTGGCCGCCTCGTTGGCTTTCCGCCTTCTTAAGGCCAAGTCCCCCATGTCGGACAAATACTCGGCGTTGGTGGGGGCGATTTTTAAGGCTTTTTCCATCATCTCGTTGGCTAAGGTCAGATTTAACTCCCGAGCCGCGATTAAAGCCAGCCCGTGGAGGGCCGAGGGGTCATTGGGGTTAGCCTCCAGCCGCTTCTGAAAAACGGATCTGGCCCTTTTGGGTAAAGCGGTTAAAGCCAAAACCCGATCTTTAATGGCCTCGTAAGCCTCGTCCACTGGGGCCGGGGGTTTATTGGCCTGGTCCCCAAAGGTCGAGGCCATCCTGGCGGCTAACCCGGGGTGGGTGCTTAAGTAATTGGGAATTTCCGAGGAAAAGTGGTAGCTCCGCTCGTTCATGACCTTAAAGGCCCCGTACATGTCCCGAGGGTTGTAGCCAGCCCGAATCATGTAATCCCGGCCCTTCCGGTCAGCCTCGGACTCATCGGCCCTGGAGTTGGCGAGCATGGCCTGCATGGAAGCCCCGACCGAGCCCAGCATCAAAGCTTGGCCTAAAGCCCCGGCGTTCTGGCCCCCGCCCCCGCCTGAGGCCAGTAAAGCCCCAGCTAAGATGCCGGCTAAGGAGGCGATGGAGGCTTTCCGGCCCGCCTCCGAGCGCTTGGCGAAGTGCCGGGAGGTGATGTGGGCCACCTCGTGGGACAGAATAGCCGCCAGTTGCCCCTCGTTACTAAGACTAATAATGGTCTCAGTGTGCATGTAAATATAGCCACCCGGCACGGCGAAGGCGTTTAAACCATCGCTTCTGACCACGTAAAAATGGAAAGGAAAGCTCTGGGGCCCAGCGGCTTTTAAGATCCGGGCGCAGATCCGCCGGATGTACTGGTCCACGATGGGGTCGTTAAAGAGAACGCCCTGGCCTTGCAGCTGACGTTGGACCTGGCGGCCTATTTCCAGCTCCTCTTTTTGGGACACGGCCCACCCCGGGCTGGACCCCATAAATAGAGCTAGAATCAGGATAACGAGTATCGCCGTCCGCGGATATTTGACCATGGTTCGCCTCTATTAACCCCAACGACTTCCAAAAAGGGTCTTAGCGTCGGCCCAGCTTCCGAAAAACCAAGGCTAAAGCCGCCACCACCAAGATGATTAAGGCCGACCCCACCCAGGTCCAAGCCGCGCTGGCTTTAACCGTCACCCGAAAGTCCAAAGCGTTCTGGCTCTTTTCCCCTTGAACGCTGACGCCCAAGCCGTAATCGCCGACTAAGGCGTTGGGGGCCGGGGTCACGGTCATTTCCACTAAGACCGGGCTACCCCGACCCGGCAAATCGACCAGCTTTTCCGGTTTAAAGTCCACCCGCCAGTTATCGGGTTTGACGGCTAAAAAGGAGATTTCCTTTTGGGTGGCTGAGCCCTCATTAACCACGTATAAGCTGACCGTGACGGGTTTACCCATTTCCGTGGCCATGGACAAAAGATCATTGGCCGTGACCACCCGGGTCTTATAAGTGCCGGTTAAGTTGACCAACAGCTTGGTCTCCGCGGTGCCCGCCGGGGCCTCGGCTTTGACCGAGAGTGGGTAAGCCCCGGCCTCGGCCTGATAGGCCGGGTTAATGTCCAAGGTCACCGAGCGACTCTGGCTTTTGGGGATCTGTAAAGACGAGATCTGTTTTTCCTCGTACCCAGGTTTAAAAGAGCCCTCCCAACCTTGGGGGACGCTGGCGATAAGGTTAACCAAAGCGTCTTCGGCCGAGTTGTTCTTAATGTCCAAGGTAAAGGCGAAACGCCCGTCGCTGGGCCCGCTTATCTCCGGATAAGAAGTGGATAAGGTTAAAGCCTGAGGGCTTTTGAGGTTACTGGCCACTTTAATGGTGGACCGGGCCTCTAAGGTCTTCCCGCCATTCCGGCTAGTGACCTTTAGAGCTAAAGGGTACTCGCCCTCGGGGATGAGCTCCTGACCGGAAGGCGGCCAAACCAAAAGGTTTAAAGAGGCTCGCTCCTCGCCGGCCAAGAAGATCCCGGTGAAAGACTGGCTAAAACGAGAGATCTCGGTGGACCAGCCTTCCGGGGCCTCAATGACCGTAAAATCAAAGGTGTCGCCCTTAAAACCAGTGTTCTGGAGGGTCACTTCCAGACTGATCTCGCTATCCGGGCTAATGGTCGGCCCAGCGTAGGTGAAAGCCACCACATAATCATAGGGCATGGTTAAAGGCGCTTGAGCCTTAAGGTTGGAGGCGAAAATCCCCCCGAAAAGAACTAAAGCCAAAAATCCGCCCACGAGCTTAGGCATAGATCCCCAGAACCTCCAGAATTAATAACAATAATAGCACGAAAACGGTTTCCCTTAAAGAACGGTTAAGTTAAGTATCAGGTCGAAAGCCCCAAAAAACTTAAAAAAAACATTGGACCTGGTTTAATTGACCCACTATTCGCGTAAAGCCCCCCCTCCCATTATTTTTTCGCCATTCCATCAACGGCGCCTACCTCTTTCTATTTTTTAGTCATCACCGCCTCCAATAGGGAAGGCCTCGTCAAACATATCAATGATTGTCCTAGATCTTTCTTTCTCAATGAAGTCGTCTAAAATAACCATCACATTTCAGCTTAATTTCCTTATCAAAGACAAAATCTCAGTTTATTTTCATGGTAAATCATATGTTATCTTCAGCAATAATTCTATATATAATTGTATATTTTACGTGTTATTTTAACTTTGATTGCAATTTAATAATTAAAACATCTATGTAATATAATAATATAAACTATAATAAAATTAAATATTTGGTATTAAACTAGTTTATATAATATTTTTATAGTTAATATGTCTAATATCCAAAAACATAGTCATTAAACGTTGCGTTCTCTGGCTTTTAGCGCCAATTCATTAACAACATTTGAATTTAGCATGATCAAATTTAGGTCACGATATTCTTGATTTTGGGTTACCGTCTTTGGGTTACCGTCCTGGTCCCGTAATCGGTATTGGTAATCCTTTAGAAACTGGTAACCTTTTGAAGTTCAGCCATAAAATTTTCTGAAACAATTGTTTGACAAAAATAGTTCTTGACAAAAAAATATTATATCTTACAATAAAAAAATCAAAATTTATTTTTTCTTGGTTACGTTTAAACTGCTACCACAAGTAATTATTACATTAACAATTTTCCCAAAAAACGCCAATAAGGCATAGTGTCATATCTAATTTTTTACATTGAGCTAAATATGCATTATAAATCTAACTACATTACTGACGCTATTATAAATTTAGATTTAATTGAAGATTTTACTGATTCCATAGTCAGTATACCCCAAGATTTTTTTTCTATATATCAAAATTTATCTATACACAAAGAAATACAATCTGTAAATACAAGAAAATTAAATTTTGATATTGATGGTAAAATAAACAATTATATTACTGAAACAGTACATGAGTTGCATTGTTTTTCTAACGATCGTTCAGTGGAAACAATAATATCTCCTCAATATTTAGCAATTAAGACAAAAAAATACACAACATTTGATGACTTCAAGGCGCCTTTACCTGAAATTGTTAATTATTTTACCAAAAAATTTAATAAATTTAGGCCTAGAAAGCTTACTCTTAGGTATATTGATCAAATAAAAATTCCTGAAAACATATCTTCATCTTCTTGGCATTCTTTTTGGTCTGACTATATAAATGAAGATTTACTAAATAATCTTAATTTTCTTAAAGGCAATGATAAAAAATTATCTCGTCAACTAAATACAATAATATGGAATCATGATGACAGTATAGTTAGATTTACATTTGGAATTAATAATTCAAACTACCCTTCACCTAATAAAGACAAGACTTTTATTCTTGATACGGAAATTTTTTCAATTGGTTTAATTGAATTAAATGAGTTAAATTCATCACTCGATATATTTAAAGATAAAGCAGTTGAAATTTTTGAAAAATCTATTACAGATTTGTTACGGGATAAAATGGGGAGAGAAGATGAGTAGCTTTATATTTCCTTGGGATGAAGAAATTGAAAGAATTTCTACTCTTATACCTAAGAAAAACAGAGGTTATTTTAATATATACACAGAAACTGAGCAAATTAGCCCAAAAGGGACTGAAACAGATTTTTTGATTGATAAAACTCATATATACGGCATAAATACAGCTATTAAAAGCACTGTTAGATTTGATACGCAACATGGAATCATCGTTAGAACAAAATAATTTGTCAATACTTCAAGGAGATATCATAGGAAATGTTGGTTGTATTCAGAGAACCAACACTAATGGAGATCTTGTAAATTCATATCTATTTCCGTTTGTTGTATTTTTAAGTCAAAGTTGCGATCTACAATGGCATTTTAAAAAATCTAATAATTTACTACCTATTTTAGTATCTCCTATGCATAAATATAGTGAATTTTTAGATGGCAAACCTTTTGAAGAATTAGGCATTAAGAGGGATTCATTTCAATCTAAAGAGTGGCCGTCCAGCTCGTGTTAGCGTACTCGGTCCCGACCCCGCCCCCCCGGCTCCGGCCTGGTCCTTTTTTTTCCTACTCGTCTTTCAGAAATTTAGCCTTCCTCACCTGGAGCGCCTGATTATCAAATCGAGGACAAAATACGCTATTTATTTTTGGACTAAACTCGCTATCCACCAACAAAACTTATCTGGGTATTTCTTAAGGCCATCACTAAAAAAATTGACGCCTTGGTTGTTGAGTGAAGTATGGCCTTTTCGCCCTCAACTGTGGCCTTATAGCCATACCGCGTTAACCTTTTCCGCCGTAATAATTCATAACCCGCCGCAAACTAACCCTAAGACCAGATCCATTGAGCCCGGAAAAAAACGGATAAAACTAGCCAGAATATAAAAAAGGAGCGAAAAAAGGAGAAATTTAGTTAAGCGGGTTTAATGTTAGTTAGGGTTGGCCTTAACCTAACGCTCTCTGAGGAACTAAACCGGAATGACTGGCAACCAATAGTTAGCTCATAAAGGTTGACCTTACAGCCCCAGAGCCTTTCGGGCCACCGCGAAAAGATTGTCAATAAGATCAATTACCCTATTTAGGCGCTTGATTATAGATAAAATTACCGCGGATAAAGTAATTAGCGGAAAACTTACGACGTGGAAACTTAAGTTAGCGAGACTAAAAGTCAAGAACCAGTTAAAGACGACCTATGGTGGCGGATCTTCTAGTAAGTGGCTAAAGCGTCCTCCGGCTCTTTGGCCCCGCCAAAAAGCTCATCGCGTCGGGTTTGGCACACCAGAGCGGTCCGATTGTGGCAAGCTGAGCTTTGGTCGGTCGTGGTTTCGTACCAGCAACACTGATCCGCTTTCGGACAACTGGGATCCTTAGCGGCCAGTCTCACTTCTTTTAAAGCGCAAATTTTGATGGCCATTTTCCACCTCATAGGACGTTTGAGCGTTCTTCGCCCAAAAATAAGAACCGCTTAACCCCAACCCGCTCCTTATGTCAGGTTGGTAAACATTATATATAGCAAAACAAAGGCCAACTTCAGGATTTTTTCGGGATCCGAAAAAGATACGGTCCACCCGAAAGTTTCTCCTGGTTAGCCAGGTGAGGGTTTAAGGACCTAAGCTCCTTGTAGTCAATATTCAGTTGTTGGGCCAGATCCGTCCAAGCGATGGGCTCCTTAAAGGTCCTTTCGGTTTCCTGGAACTTAACTGGCTGGTAAAGAGACGGGGGCGTGGAGTTGTTTAAACCATAGGCTAAAGGCTCGCTTAAAATGGCTTTAATCGCCGCTATCCGATAAACATAGCGCTCGGTTTCCCGAGGTAAACGTAACTCATAGTAATCATTGAAACCCTGGTCTTTAATGGCCCGACCGATCCGGGCCTCGCCCGCGTTGTAAGCGGCCATGGCCAAAGCCCAGTCGCCGAATCGATCCCGTAAAACCTTAAGGTACTTAAGACCAGCCCCCAAGACCGGCTCCGCTAAGAGCCTTTGGTCCTCTTTTTTGTTGACCGCTAGCCCATAACGCCGGGCCGTGGAGGGAATAAATTGCCAAATCCCAGCGGCCCCAGCCGGGGAAAAGACCGTGGGCCGCAGATCGCTCTCCGCCACCGCCAGATACTTTAGATCATCCGGTAGCCCACTAGCTTTTAAAGCCGCCTCAATGGCCGGAAAATATCTTTTAGCCCGGCGCCGCCACAGACCGATCTGGGCCGGATGGTGGGCCGCCAAAAGAAATTCCGCCTCCAACCGCTCCCGGACCGCGGGTCGATCCAACGGTAAAGCCTCGCCGCATAAAGATAAGCGAATAGGCGCCGTATAATCGACCTTAACCGCCCCGGTCCGCCCCAAGTAAGGCTCGCTCGGCCCCCATGACTCCGGCCCAAGCCCTTCCAGTTCTTTTTTACACCCCACCATCCCGACCGTCAAAAAAAGCCAGATGATTAAAAGCGCGAATAACGCGGGGTAACTGGAAAGCTCGGGCCTGGAACCTCGGCCCACCCCCCTTTGGCGAAAACCAGCGACCAAAAGCTTCAGCTGATAAATTTTATGGATGCGTAAAATATATATCATGACTTAACTAAAGACAAGGGTTTTTCGCCGATCTTAAAAAATATTTTTTGGGTCCAAATATTTCCAGAAATTTATTCCTAAAATATCTTTTAATTGATTATCTTGGCTAATTTATTACTTTTCTCCAATAATAAGCGACTATTAAAAAGATCGCCGCCTAATATTTTTGGTCTTTCCGAGCGCTAAGGCTAGTATTAACGGTTTTTAAGAGCTTTTCGCCCTCTAATCGGGGGTCGCTTAACCACTTGGTGGACCAAATCCGGCCTAAGTTCCAACCTAAACCCTTTAAAACTTGGTCGATTAACCGGTCCCGATCCCGGGCCCCGGCCACGTTTCGCCAGTTGGGCCCATCCGTGGAAAGGCCAATAATAAAGCCGTCCACTAAATCCGGGTGACTGACCGCCAGATCCACCCCCAAGGCCCCGGTGATTAAACCAGGGCTAACCTTATAGCCATTCTCCCCTAAAAGCTGGCTGGCTAAGCTTAATAAGCCGCCTTCCTCGCTCCCGGGCGGATCCGTCAAAGAGTTTGACCCCAAAGACTCACAATATAGCAACCAGTCGCGCAACATGGAAGCCCCGGGGTTGGTTCCCGTGGCTTTGATGTCCCCGGGCTCCAGCGAGGTGAAGGTGACGATCCGCCTTTTGGAGCGGGTGAAAAGGACGTTAAGCCGCCTTTGACCGGCTAAACCGTTAATGGGCCCAAACCGGTTGGCCACTGGCCCCCCCGGCGTTTCGGGGCCGTAGACCGTCCCGATAAAGATGACGTCCCGCTCGTCCCCTTGGACGCTTTCTAAGTTCTTGACAAAAAACGACTCTAACCCATCGTTTTTAGTCTCCCACTGGCTGACGTAGGCGGCCAATTCCTCATCCTCGCTTATGGCCTCATACATCTTATCGGCGATTAACTCCATTTGCTTCTGGTTTAAGGTCACTAAACCCAAAGACAGGTCTGGGCTCGCGCGCATTAAATCGGTGGCCGCCTTAACCATGGCCGCGGCCTCAATGGGGTTGACGCTGGACCGGTACAAACCATTGGTCTTCACCAAGCTGACCCCTTTGGCCGCGTTATCCGGGGCCATAAAAACCTTTAGCTCATTATCGTAAATATGGCGGTTGGAGAACTGGATTAAGCTAGGGTGCCGCGACCGATAATGCCACCTTAGCCGCCGACCCGGGCGGTAAATCTTAGCCGCCACCTCCAAAATGGACTCATCGTCCAGGCCCCGCTCTTCCTCCTCCGTCTCCTCGCTTTTCAGGGCCTTCTTAAAAAAGTTGGTGGGCGGCAACTGATTGGCGTCGCCCACCACCATGACCCGTTGACTCCGGGCTAAAGCCCCTAAAGCGCTTTCCGGGGTCATCTGGGAAGCCTCGTCAATGACCAATAAGTCAAACTTAAGGCCCCCCGCCGGTAAATAAGAGGCCACGGCCAGAGGGCTCATCATCCAACAAGGCTTTAAGGCCAATAAAGCTTGGCCCGCCCTCCGGGTCAGCTCGCGAATGGAGGCGAACCCCCGCTTTTTCCCCAGCTCATGGCTAATAAAGCCCATCTCCGTTAACTGGGCCACCGTCCCCCGACTAACCCCCTCCGGGGCGTTAACGCTGGCGCTAGCCAAAGTTCTTTTAAGTTCGTCCCGGTAGAGGCTAATGACCTCCCGGTCGGCCGCGGCGAAATCGGCCCGGATTGTGTCTAAGGCCTCGCCCGCGTAAACGGCCAGTTTTGGGCCATAGTCCCGGTAAACCCCTTGGCCTAAACCCCGATAAACCGCGGCTTCCAAAAGATCGGTCAGTTGGCTTATAAACCCAGCCGCGTCAATATCCTCCAAGGCCGCGACCACCCAAGCGAACCCCAAGCCCTCTAAGGCCTTTTGGCCAGCGGCCAACTCCACCTGGGCTAATAAGCCCTCCCGGTCTTGGGCTAAGACGGCTAAACCAGCGGCGGCCTGACGCGAGTCCCCGGCGAAGTTTAATGATAAACCAGTGGCCGCGTTAAACTTGGTCAATTCGTCCTTGGCCCTTTCCAGTAAGCCAAATAACTGGTCCATCTCCCCCAAGGCGGCCTCCAAACCGCCTTGGGCCAAGATGGATTGGGCCAGAGGTTTTAAGCGCGGTTGACTGGCTAAGTAGTTTAAGGCCTCCAGTTCCCCGGGTAAGGGCCCAGGGCTGTGCGGGTCTAGTAGCCGGGGTAAATCTTTAAGCTTAGGGGCGCCGGCTAAGAAGGCCAAAAACTCTTGGTTAAAGGCTAAGGCCCCGGCCACTTTCATTAAAGACTCAGCCCGTAAATCGCCCAAAGGTTTTATAACAGTGATTAAATCGCGTATTTTCGCTAGAAGAGCCACTCCTTTATCAAGTTTAGCGGCGAATCTCGAGTTAAAAGCGTCTAAACCAGTTAAATCCCCTTCCATGGCCGGAAATTCGTTGGTTTTGAGAAAGTCCACCAAAGGCCCGGAGCCGACCTCCAAGGCCTTTTTAAGATCTTGCGATTTTTCGTCCCCTAAAGTGGCCCTGAACTTTTCCTGAAAACTTAAGGCCTTATTAAAGCCCAAAAAATCCGTGTCCAACCCGGAAAAAAGCGGCCCATAGGCGGCCTTCACCGCGGGATCGCTGACAAAAGCCTTAACCTCTTCTTTATAGTTGGCCAGTTTAGCCAGATCCTGGGCCGCTTGAGCCAGATCTTTTGGGTTCTTGGCCACGCTCGTAACGAGCCTTTTAGCCCGCCGAAAAGTTGGCGACAGAAAGCTTAAAAGCCCGGCTTTTAAAACGGTTCCCGCGACTTCCCGTAACTCCAGAGGGCTTAAGGGCGTCTCCAGGTCAACCCGCTCGGCCAGAACCGCCCTTCGGGCCAAAAGATCCAAGCCTTGGCGGTTTTTAACCTTAATTGTGTCCAAGGTTAAATCGCTTAGATCCCTTAAAGACGGGAGTTTTGGGTAATCCTCGTCCTTGATGAGCTCTTGGGCCGCCCGTAACTGGGTATAGGGAACCGCGCCCACCGCCTCGGCTAAGGGGCCTAAAGCCTTAAAACTGGCCTCTAAGTTTTGGGCCTTAATCAGTTCTTTTCGGCCAACCTCGATCTCCCGGGCCAAGTTGGCGGGATCTAAAGTCGCGAGGTTATGGGCCACCCCGCTATCCAAGAGGGTTTTTAGCGCCCCTAAAATGGCCGGATCCTCGGGTTGACTAAGCTCCCGGGCCAAAAAGGCGGCGTTTTCCTGGTAGTGGCCCACTTTATTGTAAAAATTAATGACCTCCGGGGTTAGGTCTTGGCTCAGGACCGCGGCCAAAAAGGGCCCATTTAACTCTTGGCCTTGGCTCTTTAACCCCCGAACCATGGCCCGAAAGTCAAAGACCTCCCTTAAGGTTAGATCGTCAAGATCCCGGGGGCCGTTCTCCCGCTTTTGGTTAACCGCGCTAAAAGCGGCCCCAGCTTTTTGGGCTAGGCCCAAAAATTGGTCCGTTTGGAACGGATCCAGATAGGTTAGGGTTAACCCGGCCCAGGCGGGCCGGGCTTTAGCCGCCTTAAACCCTTGGGCCACCCGGTCGGCGGCCTTTAAGAGATCTTTTAGATCCTCGGGTTTTAAGTTTTTTAAAAGATCTAGGTCTTGGGGCCGCTTAAAGACCTCGGGCCCGTTATCAAGTAAAGGGGCCTTTAAAACGGCCTGACCCATGATCTCTTCGATGGTTTTCCCGGTTTGGCCGTAAATAGCTCCGATCAGATCGATATACTGGGCTAATAAAGCGCGGTTTTTAGAGTATTTAGCCTTAGCCACCTCGTAACTAGGGTTAGGGGGGGCGGTTTTTATCTCCAAGCGGGCTTTTAAGGACTCAATGGCGAGTTTTCGCGTGGAGCGCCCCGCCTGCAGAGGCCAAAGAAACTCGCCTAAAGAGACCGCTTCCAAGCGTGATTTAACCACTTCCAAAGCGGCTTGCTTTTCGGCCACGAACAAGACCGACCAGCCCTTGGCCAGGGCCGCGGCGATGACGTTAACAATGGTCTGGGATTTACCGGTCCCGGGCGGGCCTTCCACGGTGAGGTTCCGGCCCTCCATGACGTCCACCATGGTGGAGATCTGCGAGGAGTCGGCGTCCAAGACGAGCCCCGGGATCTTCGCCTCAATCTCCGGCTGGTCCACCAGGTAATCCTCGGCGAACAAAGTTAAGCTCGCGCTCCCACCGAGGATAATATCGTGGATTAGGGGTAGGTTTTGGTAGTCATGGTTGCCTTCGGCCAGATCTAAATACATGGTCATCCGACTGGAGGGAAATAAACCGAAAGCCACCTGCCGCCTCAACCGCCAACCGTTTAAGGGGGCGATGAGCTCGGTGACCTTCTGGAAGTACTCCTCTAGCGCCGGAACCCCTTTCTCGTCGTTGGGGGGGTTGGGTAGCTCCAAGCCAAACTCCAAGCGGGCTTTTTCAGCCAAGGCGAAGTTTAGATCCGCCGCCTCCTCATCGGCCCAGACCACGTATTTAGGCCCTTTAGGCGTCACCTTTCGCGTTAAGCGCGTGGACAATAAAATTAAGGGGGAATAGTAAACTTCCTTCTGGTTGTCCACCCACTCTAAAAACCCAAAAGCCGCGGTTAAAGCGTTTACGCCCGTCTCTTCCTCCAGTAACCGGGCTTTACTTAATAAAGCCCAGAGCTTTCGGTCCATATCCTCGGGCGAAAAAAGCGTTTGGATATCCCGATCGAGATGCTCGTCCCGGGTTTCCTCGTCCGGTAAGGGCAGATCGTAGTCCGGGTTGATCCCGTAACTTAGAGCCCTTTTGGCTAAAGAAACTTCGCTCTCATCTTCCCGGGGCGGCCAAGCCAGAGCTAAACGGGTCCGATCTTTTAAGGCCCTTTCCAAAGCCGGGGTCACATTAAATAGATTAGCCGCGGACTGGGTCTCACTGGGGATCTTTAAGCCTAAAATATACTCTTCGTCAATATTCCGGGCGACCACTAAAGCTTGTAAAAAGGGCTCGGTCTTTTCGTCTTCTGGCTCTTTTTCTAAAGGCGGGAGGGATTTAAAGGTTAAGTTAGCCCCGCTGGTTAAGGACTTTAAAAGGAACTCGGGCCGCTCATCCACCACCCGGATTAAACTATTGGAGCGGGGGTTAAGTTTAGCCGAAATCAAGGGGTTGGAGCGGCTTAAGTCAAGTAGCTTCCGACGGAGACGATCGATTTTCGGATAAATCAAGCTCTCGCCAGGCGGCGAGCCTCCATTAGGGCTCATCTATGACTCCAGGGCGTATGGCGTGGGGCGGGCAATAGCTAAGGCGAGAACCCGCCATGACTGACAAGTTAAGCGAACGTATGAGGAATTATAACACAAGCGGGGCCAAGCGCCCCGAAAAAAACACCAATTTTTAGTATATTCGCCCAGAAAGATAAATTCCAGGATTTTCTACTTTTTTAAGTTCCAAAAGCTTTTTTATGGCGGTCTTTATAACCTTGGGGGGCCTAAGGCGGATCGCGTTTTTTAGCCCCAAAATTTAAGGGGGGTGGATAAATCCACCCCCCTTACGGTTATAGGTTAAGAAGTCGCAAGGGCTTAGTGGGTCTCGCTTAAGCGGTCCACAAAGGCCAAGTGGACATATAAGTCGCCCCGGCGGCCTTCTTGATGATCTAGCTCCCCGGCCCCTTTGAGCCGGATTTTCCCGGAGTCGGCCATTTCCTTAGTCACGTGGACCGCGATATGGCTAAACCGTTCGGTGTGGCCCGCCCCGCCGCAACGGGGGCAAACGGTGGGCCGGTAAACTGAGCCGCTCTTTAACTGGACGAGGGTCCGACCTTCCCCAAAACAACGGGGGCAGACCTCATGGGCCGTCCAAGGCAGGGTCAGGTCAAAGGAGTCGCCGCTTTTGACCAAGTCCAGGTAATAATGGACATCTAGGTCTTCTTGGGTCCGACTGACGAACTGGTACTGAACCCCACTTAAAAGACGCTCTTTTTTCTGATGGGCCCGAGCTTTGGCCAGGAGGTTCCGGTAAGCCTCGTAGGCTTTCCGAAACTTTAAAGCGTCCCCGCCGTCTTGGCCGCTGTCCGGGTGGCTCTCTTTGGCCAGCTGACGAAAAGCCGCCTTGATTTCCCGCTCAGTCGCTCCGGGGGCTAATCTTAGTTCTTGGTATGACTGTAGCTGGTTCACGCTTTTCCTCCTGTCCTTTCGGTCTTCTTGACTACCTATATAGCAACTCCTATACCAAGTCATTTTCTTTAATAATTTCAATATGTTACTCAGAAAATCCTGTATTTTTCGGGGCAAATGCGCAATTGGCCGCGCTGTTTAGCGCTTAAAAGCGCTGTCCCGCTCTATTAAGGCTCGATTGTCCCTTGAACTTTCCGTCTTTATGGCCCTTAAAAATCCTAGTTTCTTCCGGCCTTTGGCCATAAACTGATTTTTCTTTAATAAATTCAGTAAGTTAGCTATAGCTAAAGCGCGCAGAGTTTTGCGCTATTATCGGCGGGCTGGGTTTGGCCTTCCCAATTCCTGTCTTTCGATAGGTTAATGGCCTGGTCGTAACCCGAATACGAGCGCAACTATCTGCGCAGTCTTAGGGCCATCGTTAGGTCTAGCTAGTTTAAATTTAAGTTTGGGCGGGGGTATAGCGCAAAATAATGCGCAATTAGATAGCTGGGGCCAGGTCCGGAGATTGACGACCATATATTAATGTACCGGGGATAAAGGCTTAGAGGATTCTGGCCAAGAGACTAGAGGCTAACTTAGGGCGAAAAAAATAGTCATTTAAGACTTTATATTGGTTAAAGTTTAAAAATTATTCATTTAATTTGCCTTATGATAGGTTTACCCCAAAGACTTCGCTCGCCATCGCCCAACTAAAGGACCCCTTTAGGACCCAAGGCCCTCAGGCTCCCAAAGCTCCAAGACTCCAATGACCCAAGGCTTATATGAGCCTTATGGCTTAAACGACCTCGGAAATTTCCATATAATATGGTTCTCCACCCAGACACCCCGCAATAAACGGCCAAGGCTCCTAAGGGGCGACCAACCATAATCGGCTAGGCTGGTAAGGATCATCCCGGCCATCGGGATTATCGGGCTTTAGGGATCTTCGCGCCCGCCCCGGCCATAAGATTAGGTTAAAGCGGTTAATTAAACGTTGGCCGTTTTTTAAACCCAGAACCAGCCAAAGCCCTCAAAAGGAGCCACCAACCAAAGCCGCCCCACAGCGGCTTTGGTTAATAGCCTTCTTAGGGTTAGGACTGTCAGGGCCAAACGGTTTTGGTGGAAGAAATAATTAAGCGCTTAGGCCAGCTTAAACTTTAAAAAACGCTTCCATTATTGTTTATGATATATAATAATATAACGTCAAGTGCTTTGGCGGCGGGGCGACTATAGGTTACTAGAGGGTTATGAGCCTATCGCGCCGGAAAAGAGCTTAGTTAGAAGCTAGCCGGGAAATTTAAGCCATTGACCGTTAGTCCACCTAAAAAGCCAGCGCCAAAAAGAGCCAAGACGGTCGGGCTATAGCGACCAAAAAGAAGCTTGATCTAAAGGAAGGCGTCCACGGTAAGCCACGCCGGTTTCTAGAACTATCAGAAACATTCCTATTAACGCCTTGGGGAGATAAAAGGCCATAGCTATAAGTAAAGAAGCGCCAATCTCGCTTGAACGGAAAAAACAGGAAGACCAAACAGACGACACACTAGCTATGCTTCAGACATTGGCCGATGTCCTACTGACTGACCCTGGACACGGATGAAAAGGCCATACTGGTTGATTTCATGGCTAAGGTAGCAATGTTGTTCAAGAGCCGAACCAAGTAAACCAGAACGAACAAATATCGCTTAAAGACCAAAGCCAAGAGAACCTGTCTGTGAGTTTCATGGCTACTTGTTTTTTTGTTTTGTTTTTTTCACAATCTGGGTTATAATTTTGATCATAAGGTCAAGCACTGGACTTAATGGCTTTGTGAAACTTTTTAAAGAAATCAAAGCTGGAAAATTTAAACCTTATACATCAGTATTTGTTGTTGAAGAATTAGAAAATACTCCTGACGATCTAAAACGCAATAAAATGCTCGATCTTATATCTAAATACAATATAATTATATTTCCCGAAAGCGATAATGCTATTAATTTAGCTAATTTATATATTGATAATGATATTATTCCTCTTAAAAAATTTATTGATGCTATACATATTGCTATAGCTTCTATTAACAACTTAGATAAAATTATTAGTTTAAACTTTGGACATATTGTTCGCGATAAGACAAAAATTTTTACTGATTACATCAATAAAATAAATGGTTATAAAACCATTGAAATTAATTCACCTTTGGAGGTAATTGATCATGAGGAAATCTGATACAATTGAGAATGAGGTGGATAAAATTCGGGTTGATATTTATGAAAGAACTAAAAATATGACACGTAAGGAGTTTTTAGAGTATTTTAAAAAGCGTGGGGAAGAAGCGGCTAAAAAATATGGTTTTAGAATCGCAAAACCTTTAGATTCTAAAGGTGACGATCAAGATTAGGTTAAATAGACATTGCTGTCTCAATTTTTGCCGGATTAAAATTATGAAGATATGCGAGAAAGGGCGCCAAAAAATGTCCTAACGACTATTTACCGTAAGGAAAAAGGCGATCGACTCGATGCGGACAGTTATTGACCGCCGCCTTTAAGCCCTAGCCAGGAGTAAAAAAAGAGCCATGATCGGCTCTTTTTTTGGTTAAAGGTTAAAGAAAGAAAAATCGCTAAAATTTACTTACTTTGATCATAAAAAAGGTAGTTCGACTTAAAAACTTCTCCTTAATTAAATTTAACCGCGGATTTCCTCTCCTTTACTTATCCTAAACGGTTGGTTTTCGCCCCCCAAAGCCTTGGTCGCCAGATCCAGCTAAGGGGGTCTTTTGATTGACCTTCCTAGTGGCTTAAGCTCAGCTTATCCACCAAATTCAGTTTAATGTACAGGTCCCCGCGTAAATCACCGCTAGAGTCAAAGAGCCCGGCTCCTTTTAGGTGAATGAGGCCTTCTTCAGCCATGCGGGGCGTAACCTCTACCATCAACGATTCCATGGTCTCTAAGTGACCGTGACCGCCACAGCGCGGGCAAGGTAAAGAGCGATAAATCGATCCCTTGGCCGATTGGGCTAAAGCCTGGCCTAAACCAAAACAATGGGGGCAAACCGTCCGGACCGCCCACGGGACCGCCAGAGTGAAATGGCCAGCCACTTTCAAGGCCGCCAGTTCATAATAAAGGTCTAAGCCTACGACCGTCTGGTTTAAAACCCGGGACTGAACCAGGCTGATATCTTCTTTCGGTTCCCACTTCAAGGGATATGAAGCCTCTTTGGGCTCACTATTTAACCTGGTCTGGATCATGTGGTCGCCTCCTAAGTTTCTCTACTTGCCTTTTACTTTTAGCAATAATAGTACCAAGTAATTTTATCTAATAAAATCAACCATTTAGCTATGTAAAAAGCCCTTCAGTCTTTAGGTTGCGCGTTCCAAGACACAGTCCCGTCAAAATTCTGGCGAAATCGCGCAAAGATTTGCGCATGGTGGTAAGACCTTAATGAAGCTAGCTGGGATTTAATTTTTGGGAATGGGTTTTTAGCGATGGAAAGGCTTGGGGACGAAGATAAAAGAACTTAAAAAGATTGGTGATGGGTAAAATATGGCCATCTCCTTTTTAAAAACCAAAAAAGGAGCATTATAATACATAATAAAACTTAATAATCAAATATCATTAACGATCTTAGCGACGCTACGAAGCCAATTAAAATATTTCGTAATACTATTGACATAAATTGAAGGATCTTCACTGGCGAAATCTTTATCCGAACTAATTTCCTTCAAGGGGACAAAGAAGTAATCATTGCCCCACCTTGTATCCTCGCCATATTGAGAAGCGTTGGCTCTAATCGCTGTTAATTTTTTTTTCTTATCTCTCGCAAAAGGAGTAATTCTAGCCCCAAATAAGAATAATTTAGGCTCCTTTTCCCAGCAAATTTCCATCTTAAGTTTCACATTAGTTTCAAATAATGGCTTTTTTAGAGTCAAAGCATACGATCTCGATCCGCATCCGTCTTGGGGCCGAGTGGCGTACATGGACGGGTCAAGATCTTTTAACTCGGGGATGGGGCCCATTAAAAGGCCATGTAGGCCACGGCAAAAAACGCTGAAAGCGTCGTCTTTAATCTTTGTATTAGATATAGGAGTGGTCGCTAAATGACTGTCATCCACTGACACCACCCGAATTTGATCAAATATTTCTCGTAGATGCTCCGCGTCTTCCTCCGTTAGATCATACGGATCATCTAACGTAGTCACTTTATTGTTTTTTCGCCCAAAAGCGTTCCTTAAACAATTCAAAATCCTAGAAATACCATAATATTTTGATTGCAACCAAGTATTTTTTTGGCATAGATGGTAAGTAATTTGCTCCCATTCCTCATTGAATAAGACTTGCTGTTCTTTAGAAAATTTTTCGAAAAAAGATGGGTCGTTTTCTTCCAACCCCCATTCCCGCCCCTGCTCCGCGAAAGTCCACTTGGTAAAATTATTCTTTCCCATCAATTTTTTAGAAATTTCCGGAAAATTAATGTTGATAGCGATTATAATAAAATCTATTTCTAATGTTATTTCATCTATTTGCCCTTTATTTTTCTTTATAAATTGTAACAAAGAAAGGGTATTGATGATTCTTTTAACACTGCGCGGAATACCATCGGTGGCGCAGATAGCCGCGTTTTTCATATTTTCCTTAACCTTACTGTCGGTGAGGGCGATGTTGAGGATTTTTCCCAGGCTGGTGGCTAAAAGATTTTCCATGGAATTGTCATACGCCCCGACTGGCATATGAAAAGGAATTTGGATTATTTTATCAAAATATTGCCTAAATTCGTGGTCATTTTCCTCTGTTTTCTCCCCAAATTTCCCTTTTAATCCCTTGACCACCACATCGTAATCAATGGCCAAAATAAAGACGCAACCTGGGGTGTCAAACATATTTTTAATCATATCCAGGACGTTAACCGCGTTTTCTGGCTGAATACGATCTAAATCATCAATAAAAATAACAAAACGATTATATATAGTCTTATCAAGAATATTTTTAACACTATCATCTATATTCTTACGTAGCTTCTGAACGTTTTGGACGAGTGATTTCTCATCCGCTTTCTTCTCGCCGTTTTCTGGCGCTACGCTTTGACCCACGGCCGCGCCCGTCTCGCCCGCCAAATACCCGCCAATAACCCCCAAACCCAAGAGAGCCGCAGTTCTCGTTAGAGGAGTGAAAGCTTTCAAAATGGACATGGCTTTCTTTATAAAGCCTTTCTCCCCTAAAACTTCTTTCCGGACATCCTCAGAAAAGCGGGCGGGATTTTGTTTACTAGCCTCCGTGAGTTTGGTCAACATCTCATCCATTAAACTCTGCAAAAAATTGACGGTGACTTCGCATCCGCTAGTGTTGTCCCGTAACAGCGATTGTTCCCAGGCGTTAATATCCAAACAAACCGTCCCGTTGAACTCGTCTTCGGCCTCAGTCATTAAACGCGACTTTAGCAAATTCATGAGGCTGGTTTTCCCGCTCCCCCAACCGCCTTGGATCCCGATGGTTATGGGCGTCTCCGCCTTTAAAATAAAATCGCAAAGACCATTGGCGTACCTGGTGATCTCCAGATAATCAGCGGCCTCTTCAATTAAAGGACGATCCGTTAAGCAACTAGCGATTTTTACTATATCAGTCATTTTTTAGCCTCTTTCCACAATCAAAAAATAGTCTAAACATTCAGAAAATCGCGCGCTAGACTTTAGATCCGCTAGCCGCGTAAACACCGAAAAGACAAACGAGAGCCACCAACGCGACCCGCTTAATTCAACAGATATTAATAAAAATTTTTTTTGAAATTATGAGGTTATTAATAAGTCGTTAGGGCCTACCGCCTTAAAACCACCTCTTCAGCTTGGCTTAACAAGTTTTCTAAGCTGGCTAGCTCCGCCGGGTCTAAGGGCGGCCTATCGGTCATCAGCCTGGACAAACGATCTAAGCGGCTCTGAAAGGAGCGGCTCCAGTTTAAGGAAGCCTCCAAAATCTCTTCCACCGGGATGGCGGGCTTTAACTTAACGCCCGTGACCTCGACCACATCCAACCAATGGGGGACCAAGGTCTTAAGCTCTGGAAAGAGTAGGTTTAAGCGCGACTCAAAGGCTAAGGTCCCGGCCTCTTCCCCGTGGACTAAGACCACTTTAAGGCCTGGATGGATCTGGGGGGTTAACCAAGCCACTAGCTCGTCTTGGTCAGCGTGCCCAGAAAAACCGCCGATGGTGTGAATCTTGGCGTTAACTATAACCGGTTCCCGAAAGATCTTGACCGACTCGGCCCCGTCCACTAAACGCCGCCCAGTGGACCCTTGGGCTTGGAACCCCACAAAAACCACGTGGCAGTTCCGCCGCCAGAGGTTGTGCTTTAAATGGTGCAAAATCCGCCCAGCGTTGGCCATGCCGGAACCAGCCACGATGATGGCCGAGCCCTTAACGTCATTGATCCTTTGGCTTTCCTCGGTGGTCCGGGTGACTTCCAAAGAGGTCATCTTTAAGGGGCTAATCCCATTCTGGATTAAACGCTGGGAGTTTTGGTCAAAAAGATCTTTGTGTTTAATATACACTTCGCTGGAGGAGGTGGCCAGAGGCGAATCCAAAAAAATGGGTAAATCCCTGGGGATCAAGCCCTCGTGCCACATGGTCCCCAATAGGAAGAGGATCTCCTGGGTCCGCTCCACCGCGAAGGCCGGGATAAGGATCTTTCCGCCTTCCTGATAGGCTTCGGTGATAACCTCTAACAATTCTTTTTCCGAGGCCACCAGATCCTTATGCCGCCGGTCGCCATAGGTGGTTTCCATAAAGATGAGATCCACCGGGGGCGGGGTCGCTGGGTCCGGTAAAAGGATCTGCCCTTGGCGGCCCAAATCCCCGGAAAATAAAACCTTTTCCAAGGCCTCCTCGGTTTTAACCTCCAGATAAACGCTAGCCGCCCCTAAGATATGGCCCGAGGGGATGAGGGTGATGGTCACCCCGGGGGCTATTTCCAGCGGTTTTTCGTAAGAAATGGGCTTTAAAAGCTGACTAGCTTTGAGGGCGTCCTCTTCGGTGAAAAGAGGCGGGACCTCTTTCTGGCCTTGGCGGCTATTCTTTTTGGTCTTCCAACCCGACTCGTGCTCCTGGATATGGGCCGCGTCCAACCACAAAAGCTCCAATAACTCGCAGGTGGGCTCGGAGGCGTAAATGGGCCCGCGATAGCCAGAGCGGACCAAGCGGGGCGTTAGCCCGGAGTGATCCATGTGGGCGTGGGTGATAACAATGGCTTGAACTTCTTGGGGTTTATAGAGAGCGGTGTTAAAGTTTCTGAGCTCAGTCTGACGACCGCCTTGGAAAAGACCGCAATCAATGAGGGTTAGCCCACCTTTGGGGTTTTCCAGCTGATAACAGGAGCCAGTGACCGTGCGGATGGCGCCAAGGCAGTGAATTTTCATGACCTATAACCTAAAAAAACGTGATACCCAATTTAACCTATTATCGACCTAAAAAGCTAGCTAAAAACGACTAGGTTATCCCGGTGGACCACTTCCTCGGAATGGCTGTAACCCAGTTTTTTGGCGATATCCTGGCTCCCCAAACCCATGATCTGGCTAACCTCCGGGGAACTGTAGTTGACTAAACCCACCCCAAAGGGCTCTTCCTCGCCTAAAGCGATGGACACGGGATCCCCCGCGGAAAATAACCCTTTAACCGCGTAAACCCCGCCGGGGAGTAAACTTTTCCCGCGTTCCCGTAAAGCCGCGGCGGCCCCGGGGTCCACCACCAAGACCCCCTTGGGCCGGGCCGCGAAGGCTAGCCAGTGCTTATAAGCCCCTTGCCGCTTTTCCGCGGGCGGGAAGAAAGTCCCCAGCTTTTCCCCGTCCAAAAGGCGGCTTAAAATATCCCTCACTAAACCATTAGCGATGATGGAAGGTAAGCCCCGGGCGGCTAACCGCCCAGCGGCCCGAGTTTTGGTGAACATGCCGCCCACGCCCAAAGGCCCGGACCCTCCAGATAGAGCTAAGATCTTCGGGGTGACTTTAGCCACTTCCCCAATCAAAGCCGCGCTGGGGTCTTTTTTGGGGTCCGCGTCATATAAGCCATCTTGATCGGTTAAGTTGATGAATAGGTCGGCTTCCATCAAAGAGGCCACTAAAGAGCCTAAAGTGTCGTTATCCCCAACTTTTAGCTCTTCCACGGCCACGGTGTCGTTTTCATTGACAATGGGGATGACGCCCATTTCCAATAAGGCCCCTAGGGTGTTGCGGGCGTTTAAAAACCGAGACCGATCGGCTAGATCCTCGGCGGATAAAAGGATCTGGGCCACTTTGCGGCCATAAGCCCCCAAAGCCTTTTCCCAAGCCAGCATCAAAGCCACTTGCCCCGCCGCGGCCGAGGCTTGCTTTAAGCGTAAAGTCTGGGGCCGGGCCGCTAAGCCCAACCGCTTAAACCCTGAGGCCACGGCCCCGGAGGAGACCAAAAGGCACTCCCGGCCTTGATCGCCTAAGCGGGAAACCTCTTTAGCCAAAGCCTTCATCCGCCCGACCGCTAGCCCCTCCGGTCCGCAGATAATTTGGCTGCCAACCTTAATAACTATGCGGCGGGCTTTTTTAACCCGGTCTCTATCCATTTTTTACTGATTTTTTTAAAATTTACGCGTAATAACGCCTATAAAGGCGTAAAGCCAGTTTAAACCAAACCCCAAAAATTAAGATTTAGGTTTTTTAATTAGCTGGCAAGACGAGATCATCGTCCACCCAGACCATGCGGCTGGGCCGGGCGGCGATAAAAGGATTGAGCTCCAAAAGGGCTTGGATGGTGGTCCCGTGGCGCTGGGCGATGGAGGAGAGGGTGTCCCCAACCTTGGCCCGGTACACCCCGGCCCGAGCCGGGGCCGCTGGGGCGGTTTCGTTGGGCGCGGTGGCCGAAAGGCTGGGGATCTCTTTCCCACTAGCCTCAGCCGTGGCCTTATTAATCTGGTCCACGATTTTATCCCGCTCTTGGTAGACGCTGGTTAAAACCCGGTCCAAAATAACCGCTTCCTGCCGGGCCGCGGCCAACTCCGCCTCCAAAGCGTAAGTTTCTTCGCGTAACCGGCCCATCTCCTCATCGGACACCGATGAGCAACCAAAGGGCATATACAGAAATAGAGCCAAGACCACCCATAACCACCCTTTAGCCCGATCCGCTCCGCGGGGCGGCTGGGGACGGTTGGTTAAGTGGCGGCGGAACTCCATAGGGACCTCATAAAAGACTATTCTTTGACTATAATAACACTGTAAAGCCAGCTTGACAACGCGATTTGACTATCTACAGAGGTTTTAAATTTTCGATAGGGCCCCTGGAACAATCCAGGGAGACGCTTGACAAAATAAATAAATCATACTGTTTAAAGCTTAACAAGCCTTTACAAATCGTAATATAGCGGATAAATTTTTATATTTAATATAATAATCTTAAATGTTAATTCGCATTGTTAGCAATAAAACAACATAAATATACATTTTAAATTAATGTATATTTAAAAATTTATGTTGTTTGACGTTTTCAATAAGAGTGACAGCGAATTGACGCGACTTTGTCATCAATGTTAAAGGGTCTGGCCATGGTGGTCTGGCCAGGGATTTCGCATCCTTTTTCCATTATAAACCAGGCCAATATTTAAGGCAAATTGGTTTAATCAAGTCCAAAAATTACTTCGAGTACTCTTATAACGTCCGCTGTCGCTGGCGCTTCAATATGGTCGTAGGCGAATGAAACAACATATTATTAAATATACAATAATTAGCATTTTTTACCACAATTAATTAGTGATATCTTGAACGCTCATTAGAATTAGAAAAAATTCAAATTCTTAAGTAATTGAATTGGATTCATAAATTTAACTTACCTTAGTCTTCCAAAATCTCTTGACCAGGCCAGCCGAATTGGAACGCCAGGAGTTTCGTCCTTTTGTGTTCCGTCCTTTTGGCCTTAAACCAGAGAGGGCCACCACCAGCCATTTATATAAGTACTATATATCACTAAAAAGAATAATTTAAATTCAAAATTGGTTTTTATATCATTTTTTAAGTTCGGCCAAAAGCCGCGCCGGTTTGACAAACAATAAAAATAGTTTCATTATACCGTTGATGATTTAGAAAGCGTTGGATTTTTCTAGCTCTCCCGCCTTACCAAGCATCCAGAGCTCATAAGGCTCATCTGACTTTAGTCTAGAGATAATATCAATATAATGGAAAAATAAAGAATTATGATAAAAAAATGCATATATATCTTTATAATATTAAATATAGTTCTTAGTATAAGTATCTCTTATGCTGATGATAGTTTTGAAGTAAAATTTTTCCCTTTTCGTAATTATACATTACAAAGTATATTAATGGAAAAAGAGATATTACAGGAAGATTTTGATAAATATAGGATAATATTAACTGAAATTTCAAGAGCTCAATCTGACGGTAAAATAATTGATTTTAATTTAATCAATAGCATTTGTATTGAAAATAATTTAACATATAAAAGGTTTTATTTTATATTTTGCAAACTACCAATATGTATTTTTAAGCCATATAGAGATTATGTTTATAAAAATTTAGTCTTTTCATGTACTAAAAACGAAATATTGCTATCTCATACTAATAAAGATGTTTTACTGCTAAAAAGTTCTATTACAGAACGCTTACGACAAGTAAAATAGTAACCGTTCACCCCGGGCTAAAGGCTCGCCTTTGGCCCGGGGTTGAGGCGCTCTAGGGCGTCTCCGGGTTACCAGGGTTAGGGCCTGGCTCGCCAGGTCCTCCGTTGAGCGTAGGTT
>JAISRZ010000112.1 GCA_031273455.1 Deltaproteobacteria bacterium
CAATCGGCCTCATCAAAGAAAATGACTAAATCTTTTTTAATTCTTTCGCTGAGGAAGTTAAGCCAAAGTTGGATAGGAGACTCTTTAAAGTCGGGGTCTTGGGAAATCGAGGCTAAAGCGCCATCAACGAAGGTTTTTTTTAAGCCCAGGAACTTGGCGTTTCGTAAAGCTCCATAAATAAGGCCAATAATGGAACTCATAGCTTGGCCATTGTCGGTAACCTTATCGAGCCGCGCCAGAGAGCAGGATAGAGCGTAATACTTTTTTTCCGCGTTTATCTGGGCGACAGCGGCGTAAATGGACGTGGTCTTCCCAGACTGGCGGGGGGCGTGGAGGACAAAATACTCCTCTGAATTTACCAGATCCTGGACCTCAGGTAGCCGCGGTAAGGCCGGCAACATGTAATGATCCAAGGGATCGCAAGGGCCGGCTACGCAAAATTTCTTGGGCTTTGAGGCGCTCATTGGTCGTTCTCGTTTTAAACTAAGGTCGAAACCTTGGGGTAGACGCGTTTAAAGCCTTTGGCCTAAGGCGGGCGCGTGGCTTAAAAATATTACGGATAATTATACAATAGAGTTCTAATTTTAGCTATGGTTACTTTCCCTATTGGCCGGGCAAAATCATTAATAATACTAAATATGTGGTCTGGATTTCGCTGACTAACAGTATCTGGTGTCTTACGCCGCTTCAGATTTAGATTGACATTTAGGTTAAGGCGCTAACCTAAGTTTTAAACCAACGTAATATCTAAATGATCCTGAATTCTTAATTTTTTTTCCACCATAAATTCTCTATTTTTTTTTTTGACGGAGTTTAAATTTTATAAAATTTGAAAACGCGCTCCAAGTATACGAAAAATAGACAAATTAAAGCTTAGTCTAATTTTTATCACCATTAGAACGTCCACGTTTACTTTTTATCGCGGTTAATGAGTCGTTATTATTGTGTAAATTAGTAATAAATGTTGGAAAATATTTATTGTAACAAAAAATTATGTCTTAAATTATTTAGTCATTTACAAATAATTTTACTTTATATATATGAATTTTGATTGTAAATGGGTGACTTTAATGAATTTCTTATTGGCGGCTAAAAACGCGATTCTTCATAATTAATTCGCAAAAATAAGGCCCCTAGAGCGGTAAGTCCCTAGGGGCGGAGAGTCAATGTCAAAACCTGCGCAACTAATATACCCCATTCCGCTTAAGATGTCATGACAAAAATAAAAAAATAAGCCTTAACAAAAAAATATTTTTTGGTTAGGGATCTTCAGCGTGGCCGAGCTTTACGGCTGGCGATTAACCTTACGCCCTTGGCGGAAGGCTTAAAAACGCGATTGACAAAATCGTGGACAAGTTAGCCTTTCCGCTTTTAAGCGCTAAAGTTAAAGAGCGATACACTCAAAACAATTTGACTAACCTTTTTTGAGCGAAATTTTCGCTCATTTTCTTTTCGGGGCGCCTACCCCGCGTCTTAAGTTCTGGTGAATGATAGCCGGTCTTTATATTCAGAGCGCGTTTTGATCATGGCCGGACCGGTTGGCGCCTAGTTAAGGCTAGTTAAGGCTAAACTTATTTAGCCTTAATGATATGGTTTTTCTTTTCAAAAACTTTAAGTTGATAGCTATTTAAGATCCAACTTTTTTGATTTTTAACTTTAAAATCCCCAATGTCCGTCATGACCCCTCGGGCTCGGGCTAACTTATCTTAGGGGGTTTAAAACTGGACTTTAGGCTGGCCGGGGACTATCTTTGGGTGGGTCTTTGGGTGGGTCTTAAAGTTAGGGCGCGTTTGGCGGTTAAGCTTAGATTATCTTAAACCCTTAATCCACCGTTAAAACTCTTTATTCTTAATTAAAAACACAAATTATAGTGACGCTATTAGATATTAAAATGTTATAATTTTTTAATAAATCTTTTAATAACTATAAATGTTTCTATTTACCCGCTTTTGGGGGTATGCGCCGGGGTTTAAGCTTAGGGGGTCAGGAGTTTTTAAGAGTTTTTGGCCTTTAAAGATTTCTTGGGATCATATACAATTTCCAAACAACCTCAACTTTTTGGCCTTTACTTTTTAGCCTTTAGGCTTAACGTTAATTAACCTTTAGCCTTCCGCCGACAGCTTTCGCCCATCTTTTCTTAAGCTTTTGGCGCGACCAATAGGAGCCAAAAAAATGGACAATTTTATTCTCCGCGTGCCGCCGATGATCCATTTTGGGCCAAACGCGGCTTTAAAAGTGGGCGATGAGGCGGTTCGTCTTGGCGCTCAAAAGATCCTCATCGTCACGGACTCGTTTTTGGCCTCCAGTGGGGTTTTAGAGCCCATTAAAGAGTCTTTAGCGGCCAAAAACCTGCCCTTCGCCATCTTCGCGGAAGTCAACACTGAGCCCACCATCGCCCATGTGGACGGCTGTTTAGCCCTCCAAAAGAAAGAAAAAGCCGATTTACTGGTGGCCGTGGGCGGGGGTAGCCCCATTGACGTGGCTAAAGCGGTTAGTTTCATGGCCACTAACCCGGGCCTGATTCAAGATTACATGGGTTTAGATAAGATTAAGGAAAAAACCTTGCCTTTAATCGCCACCCCCACCACCGCCGGGACGGGCAGCGAAGCCACGGTCACCACCATAATCACGGACACGGTCAATAACGTTAAAATGCTCATCATGAGCCCCAAGCTTATGCCCCAGGTGGCTTTGGTGGATCCGTTATTAACTTTGGGCATGCCCAAAGGGTTGACCGCGGCCACGGGTTTAGACGCTTTAACCCACGCCATTGAGGCCTATGTCTCCAAAAAAGCCTCGCCCCTAACCGATGTTTTGGCCTTAAGCGCCATTAAGCTTTTGGTTAATAACCTACCTATCGCCTTTACTAATCCCAAGGACGTTCCGGCCCGCTCCAACACCCTACTAGGGGCCTTGGAGGCGGGCATGGCCTTTTCCAACTCCTCGGTGGCCTTAGTCCACGGGATGTCGCGGCCGGTGGGGGCCTTATTCCACGTGCCCCATGGGATTTCCAACGCCGCCCTTTTGGGTAAGGTCATGGAGTTCTCTTTAGACGGCAACTATGCCCGGTATAAAGACGTGGCTCTGGCCATGGGTTTAAAAGATTTAGGCGATGATAAAAAGACGGCGGAAAGCGGGGCGGCTAAGGTCACGGAGATCATTAAGGCCCTAGAGGTCCCCACCTTATCGGCCTTAGGGGTGACTAAAGAGAAGCTGGATCCGGTGGTGGCTAAAATGGCCGATGACGCCATCGCTAGCGGGAGCCCGGGCAATAACCCCAAAATCGCCACCAAAGAGGAAATCATCGCCCTTTACTACGCCTCCCTGTAGGCTTAAACTGGTCAACCTTGACCTTTTTTAGACCCCTACGAGGTTGGCTTTCATCTTTATAAAGGAGCCCTATCCATGGCCATTAAGAGGCTAAAATACTGCGTTAATAACGAGTGGCTGGAATCGAAGTCCGGGAAATACTCCCCAGTCATGAACCCCTCCACCGGCGAAAAGATCGCCGAAGCCCCAGTGTGCGCCACGAGCGAAGTCGAGGCCGCCGTTAAAGCCGCCAGGGCGGCCTTTCCGGCTTGGTCGGCTCAACCCGTGGCTGTGCGCACCCAGTTGATCTTTAAGTTTCGGGAGCTAGTCAATCAGCGCTTTAATGAGATCGCCACCTTGGTCGCGACCGAGATGGGCAAAAACTTTGAGGAGTCCAAGGGCGACGTTTTCAAGGTCATTGAGGCTTGTGAGCTGTCTTTAGGGGCCCCCTTGGAGCTCCAGGGTTACGCTTTAATGGAAGCCACCAGATCCCATGACATTAACCTTTACCGGGTCCCGGTGGGGGTGTTTTTAGGGGTGGCCCCTTACAACTTTCCGGCCATGATCCCCTTTGGTTGGTTCATTCCGGTCTGTATCACGAGTGGCAACTGCATGGTTTTAAAAGCGGCCAGCATGGTGCCCCAATCGGCCATGCTCTTACTGGAGATCCTCATTGAGGCTGGATTGCCCAAAGGGGTGGTTAACTTAATCACCTGCGGCCGCGAGGAACTGGCCGGGCTCATCGCTAACCCGGACATCAACGGCGTCTCCTTTGTGGGCTCGGAGTCCGTGGGGAAGATCGTCTATGGTCAAGCGGCGGCCGCTGGGAAGAGGATCCAGGCTTTAACCGAGGCCAAAAACCACGCCCTCATTTTAGAGGACGCGCCTTTGGAATGGACCGCCCGCCGGGTGGTCAACTCCTCCTTTGGCTGCGCTGGGCAAAGGTGCATGGCTTTGCCTTGCGTGGTGGTCCAAGAGACAGTGGCCGATGAGTTTATCCGGATCATTAAAAAGCTGGCCCAAGAACTAACCATTGGCCCGGCCTACGACCCGAAAACCGATTTAGGGCCTTTAGTTAGCCAAGCCCAAAAGGACTCGGTGGAAAAGTGGATCGCCAAAGGGCTAGAGGAAGGGGCGGAGTTGGTCTTAGACGGCCGGAACTGTCGGCCTAAAGGGTATGAGAACGGTTACTATGTGGGGCCAACCATCCTGGATAAAGTTAAACCCGGCATGACCGTGGGCGATCAAGAGATCTTTGGCCCCGTTCTGTGCGTGAAGCGCTGTCAGAATTTCCAAGATGGCCTCAATCTCATGAACGCCAATAAGTTCGCCAATGGCTCCTCCATCTTCACCACCAGCGGCTACTATAGCCGGGAGTTTGTCCGCCAGACCGATGGCGGCATGGTTGGGATCAACGTGGGCATCCCGGTGCCTTTGGGCTTTTTCCCCTTCTCCGGCAATAAGCGCTCCTTCTTTGGCGACTTACATTGCTTAGGCCGCGATGGCTTACGTTTTTACACCCGGGTCAAAACCGTGACCACCAAGTGGATTTCCCCGGAGGAATCCCATGAGGCCAAGGTCAGCACCTGGGAAGGCACCGTTAACCGCGAGCTGTAAACCCTACTTTAACCCAACAACCTTAGTCATAGGCCGCCAAAGGCGGCCTATGACGGTTATTTTCGGGAGAAACAAGGGCGTTTCGCTTGATTTCCTCTCAGCCGCGCTGGATTTGCCCCCTGAATTCGCCCCCCTTATGAGTTCCTGGAGCTGGATGTGGTAAGCTGGATGTGGTAAGCTGGAGTGTTGTAAGCTGGAGTGGTGTTCGGTTACATATGGTACCAGGGCATTGTTTGGTAAAAAGGTTGTCATTGACATGTATGATAGGCAATTATTTGCTTATGTTATGCTTGATATTCATCAACTAGCCGCTGAAGTAACGGCAATTTCTCTTAAATACAAGGATAATATGCAAAAAGATGTTTTAATTCAGAAACATTCACAACAAGCTGGTAATTTTATAATATTATCATCTATTGATTATGATTTAAATGATATAATTCCTATGTATTATACAAGACAAGAAATTGAACAAGTATTTGATTTAAGTAAAACTTATGCAACTATGCTCCCATTACGTATTCATTCCGAAGAAACTTTTAGAGGAATGTTAATGATATCATTTATTTCTACTATTGTGTATTCTTCTATTAATATCAAGTTATTTAAGTCAAAACATTGCGTAAGCATGGCATTGTATATTATGCAACGCTTAGGCATAGATATTTATGAATCATCTAGAATTATAAGTGAATTAAATAAAGATCAAAATGAAATATTCAGCCTTCTAGGTCTGGAATGGCCTTTTGTTGTTGAAACAGGAAATCCGTTAAGGAAGAAGTCTTTAATTGCGGCTCTTAAATCAAATAGCGGTAAGAGAGGACGCCCTAAAGGTAGTAAAAACAAGTCTAAACAAGTTTTGCAAACTGCACAAGATAAGATTTCAGATACGAAACGTGGAAGAGGGCGTCCAAAGGGCAGTAAAAATAAGGATAATAAAGATATCCAAGCTGACTTTAACTTGCATCCAGAAAATTTACGTAAAAGAGGACGTCCGAGAGGAAGCAAAAATAAAGGCTAGCTTATGTCACCTTATTAGAATATCTGACACTTAGTTAAAAAAATAATTTTAATGCACGTTAAATAGATTTTTTAATTAATTTTATACTAAATTACGGCTTTTAAACTTTTGTATTGGCTGTAAAACATGACCTGGAAAAAAAATCTGAATTTTTATAGATCGAAAAAAATTGGGAATTAAGGATTAAATTCCTATATTAAAGTAACCGTTCACCCCGGGCTAAAGGCTCGCCTTTGGCCCGGGGTTGAGGCGCTCTAGGGCGTCTCCGGGTTACCAGGGTTAGGGCCTGGCTCGCCAGGTCCTCCGTTGAGCGTAGGTT
>JAISRZ010000150.1 GCA_031273455.1 Deltaproteobacteria bacterium
AAAACGCTCGCGGCGACCGGAGAACAGCTCTTTAAAAACGCTTAAAAGAAGGGTTTTGCCGAAACGCCGGGGCCGGGACAAAAAATAACATCCCTTGGAACTTTTAAGCGTCTCGCGGATAAATTTAGTTTTATCAGCGTATAAAAGGTTATTGTCTATTATCTCCGGGAAAGGTTGTCCGTAGATAGGTAATTCTTTTAGGGTCATTTTTACTTTTCCATTAGGTCTTAGGACCTACGAATGGGGGAACTGGGGGAGTAAAACTTTTAGTTTAAGAAAAAAGCCAAAAAACTTAGTTCGGTCCCTTTGGTTAACTATGCCATACTATTGGTATTTTGACAACTAATATCGAGTAAAGGCCTAAAGGGCCAGGCAAGTTTCGCGCCCTTTTAGCCTAAGATCATTGGCTACGTTTTTAAGGGTCCGAGCGTTAGACCCTAGACTGGAGTTTATCCGCACGGATCTATAATTGTTACGGCAACTTAGATATTTTTACGCAACTGTATATTAAGTAATTATTTATTAACTACTTTAAATAATAATTATAAGTATTTCCAGATATTTTCAGAGACATACTAATCAATTTCTGGATCCGTGGGAACTTGCGCGGAAAACAAATCCTCAATAAAATCTTTTATCTCACACTCTTCTATCTTATCATCAAAATAATATTGAGAAAAATAGTTTTTTATACAACTATTTAAAGTATATGAACTATTCGATTCCGCGTTATTTCGCGAATCAAAAGTGTTATCTTGCGATATTCTATTTATCGCGATGTTCGGAAACATATTCCCTTCCTATTGAAGACACTAATAAAAGATTACTGACTTAAAAACCAGATAACATTTTTAATAAATTAATCTTAATATATAATTCATCAATAGTATCCACGTAAGATATAAATTTATATGTATAATGATGAGTATTTACATACTTATAGTTATATAAATAAGAAAAATCGTAGTACGGCGACTTAAAAAATCCAATAAAAAGACCAATAAATCGTCCGTGCGGTCACAACACTATTTAAATCTAAAAGAAACCAGCCCCTTAATTTTGTTCTTGACAAGAGCCCAAAGGGCTTTGTAGAATCATATTGTTTAGGAAAATTATTTCAGTCTCGCCTAAGCCGTATTTTATTCGGCTTTAGGTCGCTGATCAGTTTAACTGAAGGCGAAAACTCTTAATCTTAGGGGTTTTCGCCTTTTTTTTTGGGGTTTTGGATGAACATCGCCGATTTAATTGGCCACACCCCGCTGGTCTCCTTGGAGCCGTTGGCCGCGCCCAAAGGGGCTCGGGTCTTCGCTAAAGCTGAGTTTTTAAACCCTAGCGGCTCAGTTAAGGACCGAGCGGCCAAAGCTATGATCCAGGCTGGACTGGACTTAGGCCTTTACGGACCGGACAAGATCTTAATCGACGCCACCAGCGGGAACACCGGCGTCGCTTACGCCATGATTGGGGCGGCTTTGGGGCGCCAGGTCACTTTGTATATGCCGGGCAACGCCAACTTTGAGCGGAAAGCCCTCATAAAGGCTTACGGGGCTAAGATCGTGGACACCGACCCTCTGGAGGGCTCGGACGGGGCTTACACGGCGGTTAAAAACGAGAGCGAGAAAAACCCCGAAAAGTACTTTTTCCCCAACCAATACAATAACCCGGCTAACCCTTTAGCCCACTATAAAACCACGGGCCCGGAGATCTGGGAGCAGACCGAAGGTAAGATTACCCATTTCATAAACTCCTTGGGCACCAGCGGCACCTTTGTCGGGACCGCCCGTTTTCTAAAGGAAAAAAACCTAAGCGTTAAAACTTACATTGTCCAACCCGACTCGCCCTTCCACGGGATTGAGGGCACCAAGCACATGGCCTCGACCATTAAACCCGACATCTATGACTTAACCTTGGTCGATGGGGAGGAGAAGGTCTCCACCAACGAAGCCATCGCCGTGGCCAAGCGCTTGGCCCGGGAAGTGGGGCTACTCGTGGGGGTGAGCTCCGGGGCCAACGTGGCCGCGGCTTTACGGTTGGCTAAAAGCTTAGACCCAGCGGCCACGGTGGTCACCATCTTAGGCGACACGGGGGCCCGGTATCTGTCCGAAGGAATCTGGGGCGATAGCCCAGAAAGTTAAAGATTATGGATATCCCGTTTAAGGCTTTATTAGCGATCCGCCAGCATGGGGAAGACTCTTACCCGGCCGAAGCTTGCGGCTTTGTCTTTGGCCACCTCGATCCCACCGGTAAAGTTATTGGCCAGGAAATCTATCAAGCCGAAAACGTCCGGGAGCCGGAAAGAAGGGGCCGAAGGTTCCAGATAGAGCCGGAGGAGTTCTTGGCCGCCGAGTTAAAGGCCCAAAGCTTAGGCTTGGACCTTTTGGCCATTTACCATTCCCATCCAGATCACCCGGCCCAACCCTCAGCCAACGATCTGGAAAAAGCCTTGCCCTTTTACCGTTACTTAATCGTGGCCGTGGACAAGGCTAAGGCCAAAGACACCACGGCTTGGGTTTTAGCCCCGGATCGATCCCAGTTTTTGGCCGAGGAGCTTAACGTCACGGTCTAGCGAATCTTCGAAAGTTGGTTAGGGTTAACGCTGGAATAGGCTTAGATCGCGTTAAACCTCAACTAACTTTGTTAACGCTTGGTAGAGGAGCGGCCCTAAAAGGATAACCTTAAAGGGTCCATAAGTAAGCCTTTTAGGAGCTAATTAATGTCCGTCAACCTATTAATACCCACCGCCTTACGGGGATTTACCAACGGCCAAAGTCAGTTGGAGCTGACTGGGGCCACGGTCAAGGAGCTTTTAAGCGATCTGGCCCAAAAGCACCCGGACATCGCCCCCCATTTGTTTGACGAAACGGGCGCGGTCCGGTCCTTTGTCAACATTTTTGTGGAGTCTAAAAATATCAAGAACCTAAATGGTCTAGACACGAGCGTAAACCCGGGTCAGACGGTCACTTTGGTTCCGTCCATCGCTGGTGGGAGGTCTTAGGTGAAAAGCTCGGATAAACCCGCCCCAAAGGAAAAAAGTTTACCCAGTCTCACGCCGTCCGAAATCACCCGCTATAGTCGGCACATCTTACTCCGCGAAGTCGGGGTGATAGGGCAAAAGAAGCTTAAAGCGGCCAGCGTCTTAGTCATTGGGGCGGGCGGGTTAGGCTCGCCTTTGGCCTTGTACCTAGCCGCCGCTGGGGTCGGGAAGATTGGGTTGGTCGATTTTGACTTAGTCGAGGCCTCCAACCTGCAAAGGCAGATCCTCCACGGGACCAAGGATATTGATCGCCCTAAAGTGGCCTCCGCTAGGGATAGGTTACTCGATCTTAACCCGGATATTGAGGTGGTCACCCATAACGTTAAGCTCTCCAGCCAAAACGCGGCCAAGATCTTTAAAAAATACGACATCGTAGCCGATGGCACGGACAATTTTCCGACCCGCTATCTGATTAACGACGTTTGCGTTTTAGAGAAAAAAACCAACGTCTACGCCTCCATCTTCCAGTTTGAGGGGCAAGTGACCATCTTTGGGGCCCCCGATGGGCCGTGTTACCGCTGTTTATACCCAGCTCCCCCCCCGCCTGGGCTGATCCCCTCGTGCGGCGAGGGCGGGGTCATGGGGGTTTTGCCGGGGGTTATCGGGAGCCTTCAAGCCTTAGAGGTCATTAAGTTGATCGTTGGCGGGGGCTCGCCTTTAATTGGCCGCTTACTCCTCTTTGACGCCTTACGGGTGTCTTTTAACGAGCTTACGGTGGAAAAGGATCCCAACTGCCCCATCTGCGGCCAGAGCCCCACCATTGACGCGCCCATTGATTACGAGGAGTTTTGCGGTTTGGGCCCCAAAAATGAGGACCCCGCCGAACCCATTAGCGCTGGGGAATTAAAGGATCGTATTGATAAAGGCGATAAGCTCCAGGTCATTGACATTAGGGAGCCCCACGAGCGGGTTTTATGCCCCTTTCCCGGGGCCAAAGTCGTCCCCTTTGGGCAACTGGCTAGACGGATGGATGAGTTTAGCCCGAACGAGGATTTAATCTTCATTTGCAAAATTGGCCAAAGAAGTCTCCACGCCATTAGAGCTTTAAAAAGAGCCGGTTACCCGGGTCGGATGCTCAACTTAACGGATGGGCTGGTGGCTTGGGCCGAATTGGACGGCGGTCCAGCGGCCATTTATTAGCGATATAGAACAAATTTATTCTCTTATCGCTTAAAGTTATCATAATTTTTTGGTTTTATTGATATTTATTTTGGATCTTAAAGGTCCAAACCACCTTTTTCCGGCCGCCGAGCCTTTCTTTTAGGAGTCCTTTAAATGAGCGCCTCGCCTCCCAATCTTAACGCCTTAAACGCTAAAGCCGCCTATCAACTGGCGGACGTCGCTAAAACCCGGCCGCAATACGGGGCCATCACCCCCAGATGGCTGACCCGCCTTTTGGAGTTCAAGGCTTTGGCCAGCGGTATTTATCGGGTCAATAAAGTCGTCGAGGAAGGCGACACTCCCTTGGACGCCCTCTGCTCCCAGGACCCCGAGCAAGTGGATATTCCCCAAGGGTTTACGCCTTACCAGGAAAAACCCCGGGAATACATTCTGAATTCCATTAGCGCCATCATTAACGTGGACACGAAAGTGGCCGACGTTTTTTCCTCGCCCTACGATCAAACCGCCGAGCAATTAAGCTTAGCCATTGAAAGTCTAAGGGAGCGTCAAGAAAGCCAGATCATCAATAACGATGATTACGGGTTACTGAAAAACGTGGCCGACTCCCAAAAGATCAAGACCCGGAAGGGTTCCCCGACCCCGGATGATCTGGACGAGCTTTTAAGCTTAGTCTGGAAAGAGCCCTCCTTTTTCCTAGCCCACCCCCGGGCTATCGCCGCCTTCCAAAGGGAATGCACTAGGCGCGGCGTGCCCCCGGCCACGGTTAACATTTTAGGCGGCGTCTTTATCGTTTGGCGGGGCGTCCCCTTAATCCCCACGGATAAACTGTTTGTGGATGGGCTCAAAAAACCCAAGTCCTCCAAGGGCAAAACCAACATCTTACTCGTTAGGACTGGGGAAAGCCGGCGCGGGGTCATTGGCCTTTATCAAGCCAATCTCCCGGGCGACCAATCTCGAGGTCTATCCGTTAGGTTAAGAGGGGTTAACGACCAAGGTTTAGCCTCATATCTTCTGAGCATCTACTGCTCGGCGGCCATCCTGGCTGACGATGCCCTGGCCGTCCTTCAGGAAGTGGAGGTCGGCGACTACTATGACTATTCCAAGTAACCCAATCCCCAAAGAAGAAGGGGTCGGGGCCAGTCACTCGCCCCAGGTCGTCGCCGGTCCGCCGGGCGGACCGGAGGAATCGTCTTCTTTAGGGGCCGATAGTTTTGAGGAAGAGCCCGAAAGCCAAGGCTACGTCCCGACCGTCAGCCCCGGGCCTAGTGGCGGGGCCGAAAGTTACCCCAGTTTCCCCGGGTTGGGGGCCAGTTGGCCAGATTTCACTGGCTTTCCGGTCAGCCAGACTGAGCCCCCTGGCCCCACCCCGGGGCCAAAAGGGACGGCGATTTTTGGCCCTTTGGACCCGAAATCTAATGACCCAAGGCTCGCGACTGGAATCGAGACCCTGACCGCTAGTTACCCAGCTATTAGCGACCCCATTAAGGCGGCTTTAAAACTTTGGGACAGCTATCACCTCTCTTGGCCAACGCTAAAAGGGGCGACTAACCCTAGCCCCGGGGGTCCGACCGCGCCCCCGGTTCCGGTGGACTGGGCTCCGACCGCTAAGGACCCAAGTTCCCCCAAGGCGCTGGATTTCACCGACGATATCCCGACCATTCCGGCCAACATTTTGGACTTAACCTATCCGCCCTTACCGGAGATCGCGAAGAGCCCCTCGCCTAGCTACCCGGCCTTACCGGCGGTGGGCTCTAGCCCAACGCCTGGCCTCGCGGAAGAAAAGGTTCCGCCCACTTGGTTAAGCGGACTTAGCTCGCCGCCGCCTTGGGCTTCTTGGGACGGGGCGAACGGTTATGATCCGTACTTTAAACCCCTTAACCCTTCGGGGGTCGAGAGCTTAAGTCCACCGACCGCCTTTAGCGGAACCGAGCCCCCAGCCCCTTATGTGGGGGCTCTACCGGTGGCTAAGATCCGCGATGACTTTCCGATCTTAAAGACCGTCTTGGAAGGCGGTCAGCCGCTTATTTGGCTGGATAACGCGGCCACCACCCAAAAGCCCCAAGCGGTCATTGACCGGTTGGTTAAGTATTACCAAGAGGAAAACTCCAACGTCCATCGAGGGGCCCATACTTTAGCCACCAAAGCCACTGAGGCTTATGAGGAGGCTAGACGGAAAGTGGCCGCTTTTATTGGGGCCAATGGCCCGGAGAACATCGTTTTTGTCCGGGGGTCCACCGAAGGCTTGAACCTGGTGGCCCAATCCTTTGTGGGGCCCAGGTTAAAACCGGGCGATGAGATTCTTTTAACTGAGTTAGAGCACCACGCCAACATCGTGCCCTGGCAAATTATCGCCGAAGCTAAAGGGGCCAAGATTAAGGTTCTCCCGGTTAACGACCAGGGCGAGTTAATCTTAAGTCTCCTCCCCGACCTTTTAACCCCCAAGACTAAGGTCTTAGCCTTAACCCACGTCTCCAACGCCTTGGGGACCATCACCGAGCTTCCGGAAATTATCGCCCTTAGTAAGGCCCATAACGTCCCGGTGGTGGTGGACGCGGCCCAATCCATCGCCCATTTGCCTTTGGACGTGGCGACTTTAGGCGTTGATTTTTTGGTCTTTAGCGGCCACAAGATCTATGGGCCCACCGGGATTGGCGTGGTTTACGGAACCAGCGAGGCCCTAGAGGAAGCCAAACCCTATCAAGGCGGCGGCAACATGATCGCTGACGTCACTTTCGAAAGAACTATCTATCGAGAGCCCCCAGTCAAGTTTGAGGCTGGCACGGCCAACATCGCCGGGGCCGTGGGTTTAGGGGCCGCTTTGGATTACTTAGGGGCTTTGGGTCTGGATCGGGTGGCCCAGTACGAGGAAAGCCTTTTAAGTTACTTAGTTAGCCGCTTAAAAACTATCCCCGGCCTCACCTTGATCGGATCCCCGGCCCAAAGGGCCGGGGTGGTCTCCTTTGTCTTAGCTGGCCGAACCGTGGCCGAGGTCGGGGCTCATCTGGCTAAATACGGGGTGGCCTTACGGGCTGGGCACCACTGCGCCCAACCCACGGTCCGCCGGTTTGGCCAAGAGGGGACGGTTCGGCCCTCGCCCTCTTTTTACAACACCCCTAGCGAAATCGATCGCTTAATCGACCTTTTGGGCCTTTTAACCTAAAGCCGCCCCTGTCCCCCCTTTGGCGCCTAGCGCCAAAGGGGGGACATACCTTAAACGCCAAAAAAGAGCCTTATTATGACCACTGACAACGCCACCTTAGGCAGCGTCCAGCCCTTAGTGGAAGCCATCCTGGATAGTTACAACGCCCATAAGGCTTTAATCAAGGTGGAGCCCTCCAACCAAATTAACCGGGATATCATCATCGACATCATCTATAAGCTCCAGGCCTTGATCTTCCCGGGGTTTTTTGACCATAAGCCTTTAAAGCGCGACTTTTTGCTCTACCATGTGGGCGACCTCTTGGAGGACGTCCAGCGTCAACTGTCGAAACAAATTAAGTTAGCCTTTAACCAGCACTCCCCCAGTCGACCGCGCTTAGTCAGCGCCGCCAGCGTGGCCCGGACCTTTTTGGAAAGGCTCCCGAACGTTCGCGATCTTTTGGCCACGGACATTGAGGCGGCTTACGATGGGGACCCTTCCGCCTTTAACTCGGACGAGATTATCCTAGCTTACCCCGGGGTCTTCGCCACCACGGTTTACCGTTTGGCCCATGAGCTGTATCTATTGGACATTCCCTTAATCCCCCGGATGATGACCGAGTACGCCCATGGTTTAACCGGCATCGACATCCACCCCGGGGCCACGGTGGGGCGGCGCCTTTTTATCGATCACGGGACCGGGGTGGTCATTGGGGAAACCACGGTCATTGGGAACCACGTGAAGATCTACCAAGGGGTGACCTTAGGGGCCTTATCCACCCAGGGCGGCCATCTTTTGGAAGGGGTCAAACGGCACCCCACCATTGAGGATCACGTGACCATTTACGCTGGGGCCTCCATCCTAGGCGGGGCCACGGTGGTCGGCGAGGGCGTGGTCATTGGGTCCAACGCCTTTATCACTAAAAGCGTCCCGGAAAAAACCAAGGTCAGCGTCAAAAACACGGAATTGCGCTTTTTGTCCGAAGCCCGCAAAGACCCGCCCCCCGAGTCGCTCCAAGAGGAGTTCTGGGACTGGGTTATCTAAGAGCGACCCATAATAACGAAAGCGGGCCACCACCCGCTTTTATTTTTTCCTTGGACATTTTTTAGCGCGATAAAAAAAATCGTCTATAAATTCAGCTTATCTAAATTACGCATCATGGTCTCATTTAATTTCTTTTCCTCTTTTAATTGTTTATCTAACTTAATTCTTAAGATCTTTAAGCGTTCTTTGTAATCAAAGTCCTCCTCAGTCGCCAGTCGCTCCACGTAATTGCCCGGGGTTAAAGCGTAACCCTGCTCTTTGACTAAAGCGATGGGCGTGGACCGACAAAACCCGATCTCATCGGCGTAACCGGCTTTAGGATCCCGCCAGCGATGGTAAGCCCCGCTAATCTTCTCAATGTCTTTACTGGTCAAGGCCCTAGTTCTACGGGTGATCATCTCGCCTAAGCGCCGAGCGTCGATAAAAAGGATCTCCCAGCGCCGGGGCCGTTTAGCCCGGTCAGCGCTTAAAAACCATAAGGCCGCCGGGATTTGGGTGTTTAAAAAGAGCTTGGTGGGTAGGGTGACCACGCAGTCCACGAGGTTCCCGTTTTCGATCATCTGGCGACGGATTTCCCCTTCCCCCCCGAGTTGGCTGGTTAAAGCCCCTTTGGCTAAAACCACCCCGGCTTGGCCGTTGGGGGCTAGATGGTGGGCCACGTGTTGCAACCAAGCGAAGTTAGCGTTCCCGCCCGGGGGGACCCCATAGCGCCACCTAGGATCATCGCGTAAGGCCAAGCCGCCCCAGTCGCTGTCGTTAAAGGGCGGGTTAGCGATAATGTAATCGGCTTTTAAATCCTTATGCGCGTCGCGTAAAAAGGAGCCCTCGGGGTTCCACTTGACCTCGGAGCTATCGAGCCCCCGGATGGCCAGGTTCATTTTGGCCAAACGCCAAGTGGTTAAATTGCTTTCTTGGCCGTAGATGGTGATTTTATCCCCGCTCCCCTTTCTTTTGGCCACAAACTTTTCGCTCTGGACAAACATGCCGCCCGACCCGCAACAAGGGTCAAAGACCCGGCCTTTGTAGGGCTCCAAGGTCTCCACCAGTAGCTCCACCACGCTTTTGGGGGTGTAGAACTGGCCGCCCTTTCGGCCCTCCCCTAAAGCGAATTCACCTAAAAAGTACTCAAACACATGGCCCAAAACGTCCTGGCTCCGCTCTTTGGCTTCGCCCATGGCCACGCCGCCGATTAAATCGATTAAACTCCCCAAAGAGGCGGGATCGAGGTTGTGGCCGGAAAAGACCTTGGGTAAAACCCCCTTTAAAGAGGGGTTGACGCTTTCCAAGGCGTCCAGGGCTTTGTCCACCAAGCGGCCAATCTTGGGGCTCTGGGAGTTGGCCTCCAAATGGCTCCAATGGGCCACCGAGGGCACGGAAAAAAGGTTCGAGGATAAATAGCCGTCTTTGCCAAAAGCCCGCGATAAACTATTGATTTTAGTGGCCCTATTAGAGCGTTGTTCCACAATAGGATCGGAAATATACTTTAAAAAGATTAAACCTAAAACAATATGCTTATATTCAGCGGCGTCGATATTTTTCCGCAATTTATCCGCCGCTTCCCACAAACGCTTTTCCAGTCGGCCAACCTTGGTTTTGGGATCAAATACTGGATATTTGGACATTAATACTTTTCCTTAACCTTAAAACGCGTTTTTTCATTAATACTCACCATTTAAGGTAAGCAAACGCAAAACATCACACGCGATTCTAACGAAATAGACGATAGATATTATAATAACTTCTGAAAAGAGAGGTGAAAAAAGGTATCGGGGTCTCCAACGCGTCAAGGCTTTTTGAGGTGAGATCTAAACGGGCGGGAAATCGCTCTAAGGCCACCAAAAAAAGACTAAGATTTACCAATAAAAACTAAAAATACATTCATCGCCTAAGATATCTGGAGATCGCCGCTAATTAAGCGCGGTAAAACGGTCGAGCGGATATCTTGGATATCTTGGGCCTGGAAGCGGTTCCGGGAGATTTTTTGAAATATCTCCGCGACTAACCGCTGGAATTCCGCTAAACTTGGCTCGTCTGGGGCTAATATTTTAAAATTATCCACTTGAGATTTAGTGAGATGTTGTTGCGCTCCCCCTGTTTGACGCGACACTAAATACTCAATATTAAATTTTAGAGCGCAATATAGGTATTCATAGGGTATTTTACGCGGGACTATCCCCAGCACCGATTGGTTAGCGCTGGTCTCAATCTCCAAAACGCTGATCTGACCGATGGTGGACCCGGTGAGGGCCAAAACGATGGTCTTTTCCGGCAAGAGCTTGGCCGCCGAGCGCTTTAAACCCAAGTCCGTGAGCCAATCGCTGGGCCGCACAATCCGGATATCGTTAACTTTACGGGAATTGATCCACGGGACCGGGCCGCCCCAGTACTCGGGTTTATCCCGGCTGGGGGTTCCGCCCAGGTAAGTGTGGGCCACCTCCTTAATGGGTTTTAACCCCCAGTTGACCGGGGTGAGGTTGGGTTGGCCTAAACTATCGAGGAATAAATAACTGTAAATAGCCTCCGCCGTGGCCTCTAAGTCGGCGTTTTGGCGGTTAATAAAGTCTAATTTATCGTCTAAACTCTTTAAGACCCCGGCGATGGCCTTTTGCTCGGCTAAAGGCGGTAAGCGAAAACCGCGCTGATAAAGGACCTCCCGATTTAAACTGGGCACCACCGAGCCATCATTGAGATTATCTAAACCCAAAGTTTGGAATAAATAGTAGACATAGGATAAATCATATTTGTCCTCATTGGGCAAGATATAAAAAACCGTGTCAATGGGCCAAAAAGGGCGGGATGAGTAATAGACCTGGCCAATGGTCCCCTTCCGGGGCACAATGACCCCGGGCCCCTCGACCAAAGGGGCGTTGTGGTGCCCGGTGACCCCGGCCGAAGAGTAAACCGGGATGGACCCGCCAGTTCTATTCTGGGCGACTAAGGGTTTACCGTAATTCAAAACCACTAAATCCCTTAGTTTTAGTTCCCGCCAAGCCGCCATATTAACTCAAAACCCAAAATTATTGATAATTAGATTGTTATTATTAAATAGTTTGAATAATAACTAACCCTGAAAAATTATTCGCCCCTAACTTATGTTCGTTATCTTAGGAACCAGTCGAACCTCCTGACTTAAAGATTTTCTTTACCTAAAAACCATGGAGTTCCCATATTTTCTGGAACTAAACGTTTTGTCAATAAAAAAATACGCCCTACCAGACTCTTTTTTAGGGTCGCGGAACTTTTACTTAATTTTTTACTTAAATATCGCAAAAACATTAATATTCTTTTATATCATAAATAATTTTGATTTGTCAAGGAAAATCATAAAAAAAATTTTTGTCAGAAAATTCGCCTATAAATAACAATATTTATAAAATGGTAACGTTATGCTAGTATTAGCTTTAGCCCGAAGAGCGCGTTTTTTAGGACTCTACCCCCGAAAGCCCAGAATCGTCAATTATAAAATATTGACTTTAAGGACCGCCCTTTGTAAGGTTTTCCCAGTCTAAGGTTTTGGAAAGTCTAAAGTTTTTGAAAGTTTAAACCGATTTAAGGAGCTAATTTCCTCGCCCATGCGCCCTAGCCCCCGCTTTACCCAATCAGCCTTAGTTGGCTGGGCCCGCGACCTTGGCCCGGACCGCTTATCCTCAGCGGCTTTAGAGGCGGCTTTAAGCCCAACCATGGCCCGGCTAAAGCTCCCCCAGGGGATTTTAGAGAGCCTGACTGGCGTAAGTTATCGGCGCCTTTACCCCGCCGACTTACCCACCCACTATGGGGGGTTACAAGCGGCTAAAAAGTTACTGGCCGCTAACCCCGATTTAACGGACAAAATTGAGCTCCACTTTTCCACCTCAGTGGGCCGAGACTTTTTAGAGCCCTCGGTGGCCTCCACCGTGGCCGCGGCCTTAGGTTTAGGGCCCCAAGTGAAGAGCCTGGATTTGGGCAGCGCTTGCTTAGGCTTTGTGGATGGCCTGGAAATGGCCGCCCGTTTAATTGAGGCCGGGGCTTTGGAGTACGCCTTAGTGACCGCTGGGGAAAACAGTCGGCCCTTACTGGAAAACACCTTGGCCCGGTTAGCCAGCCCAGAAACCACCATCCAAACTTTTTTCCGTAATTTCGCCAGCTTAACCTTAGGCTCCGGCGGGGCGGCCATGGTGGTCGGGCCGGCCGCTCTTCACCCTCAAGCCCCGAAAATCAAAGGGGTGGTCAGCTTAGCCGACACCAACTCCAATGACCTTTGCCAAGGCGATTTTGGCGGCATGGAGACCGAGGCCACTAAACTTTTAATCGCTGGGGTTAAGCTAGCCGCGGCCACCTTTAATTTAGGCCAAAAGACTTACGGCTGGACGGACCAGACCTTTGACGCCGTCATCTGCCACCAGGTCAGCCGGGTCAACACCGATAAACTGGCCCAAACCTTAAATATCCCGGATGGCCGCCTCTTTAAGACCTACCCCGAATACGGCAACATGGGCCCGGTGGCCGCGCCCTTTAGTTTTGACCTGGCCTTTGAGAGCGGGTTTTTAAAGTCCGGCCAAACCGTGGCTTTAATGGGCATTGGCTCAGGTCTAGCTTGCTCCATGATGGAGCTGGAATTACCCTAATTTTTCAAGGCCAGACGCTTTAAGGGCTTTTTCAGGGCCTTTGACCTTTATTAACCAACTTTTAACTTTGTTTGGTGATCATGGACGCCCCCCAACCTAAACCCATTTCTTTCGCTTTCGGCTTATTCTTAGCCGCCTTAGGCGGTTTGGCCCAAGCTTTGACTTTACCGGGCCCCAACTTATGGCCTTTGGTCTTTATTTGCCTAATCCCCTTGGCCTACGCCATTCGAAGGGCTAGCGCCAAACAAGCCTTCTTTTTTGGCTGGGCTTATGGCCTGGTTTTGGGTTTAGTCAGCTTTAGTTGGTTAGAGGAGGTCATGGCCGGCTACGGCGGTTTAGGCCCGGGCGGGGTCGTGGTCTTAATCCTTTTAGCCGCTTTTTTAGGTTCGCACCAAGGCCTCTGGGCCTTATTGATGGCCCATTTAAAGGCTAAGTTAACCCCCTACCGATGGGCTTTAGTGGGCGGGGTTCTTTGGGTGGGCTTTGACCACTTAAAGAACTGGATCTTCACTGGCTTTAACTGGTCGCCTTTGGCTTTGGGCTTGTCACTGGAACCCCGCTTAATGGGGGCGGCTGATCTAATTGGTCTCTATGGGCTGGGGGCGCCTCTAGCGGCCATCAACCTCTGGCTCTCCTTTATTAAGCCCAAAAACCCCCAAAATCGGTCCCTAGCGGCCCTATCTTTGGCCGTCCTCTTGGTTATAGGCTTATACGGTTTTTGGTCCTTTACCCGCTGGGAGAAGATCGGGAGCCAGGGGCCAGTTAAAAAAATAGCTATTTTACAAGCCTCGGTCGAGCAGGAAATGAAGTGGGACGTAGCTTACCGGGATCGGATCTTAGCCCGCTACGAGCTCCTTTTTCATCGGGCCCAACGGACCGACCCTTGGCTTATCCTCTGGTCCGAGACCGCCGCCCCCTTCGCCTACGGCTATGACCAGATGGAAACGACTTGGCTCAACGCCCTTTTGGCCCAAAGTAAGGCCACCTCCCTAGTGGGCGTAACCAGGGCCGAGTTTACAGACGGGGCCGTTAGGCAATACAACCGGGCTTGGCTCATGGGGCCCAAAGGCCCTGGGCCCTATTACGATAAACGGCACTTGGTCCCCTTTGGTGAGTACTTACCCTTAGCGGGCCGCTTACCCATCTTAAGGTCAGCCTTTTTCCAAGGGGTGGTCGGGGCCGCTGGGACCTTTAGCCACGGCGAGGCCACGGAACCCCTGGTCTATGAGGGGGTCACCTTGGGGGTCATGATCTGTTTTGAGTCCATTTTTCCTTATATGGCCCGGGACCGGGTCTTAGAGGGGGCTAAACTATTGTTGGTCACCACCAATGACGCCTGGTTTGGGGCCAGCTGGGCCCCGGAGCAACATTTACGGCAAGCGGCTTACCGAGCCGTGGAGAGCCGTAGGCCCTTGGCCCGGGCGGCCAATAACGGCATCTCGGCCAACATTCGGCCCTCCGGCCGGATCTTGGAAAGCTCGCCCCAAAACGAGGTGGAAACGTACGTTTACTCCATCCACCTTTTACCCGAGGAAAACCAGGGGTTAACCTTTTTCGTTCTCTTCGGCTATTGGCTCGCGCCCTTGTCCGCCGCGCTCGCGGTTATTCTCCTTTTCCGAAGGCTTTATTTCTTTTTTAAAGGGCGGTCTAAAACCGCGTAAAAGGCCTTAAAGGTTTTTCCGACTCTTTTACTTAATAGGGTTTTTTAAAGACGTTAGCGAACTTAAAACGGCTTATTTATTGTTAAAGATAACTAATTTACCTTTTCTATATTTTTCGCGTAAGGCGTTTTAACTAATTCTTTGGTAAAGATTAATTTTTGTCATAAAATATACGCAGAGTTATTTTATAAACCTTTACAATTTCTTATTATACGATTCGCGGGGCGACTTTAAACTTATTAAGCCGATTTACTGGGTTAAAAAGCTAAAATAGAAGGGTCGGGAAATCGCGGCCCCATATGAGGACGCGCGCAAAATGGATTTCATCTTGACAGAAAGAGATTCTTATTCTATTTTTGGCTTAAGTATAGTTCCCTACTCTGGCGGACGTTTGTTCTTCAGAAGGGCGGGGAACCTATCATTATTTGATTAGTTCTATTGACGTAACCGTTCACACCGGGCCAAAGGCCGCCTTTGGCCCGGTGTTGAGGCGCTCTAGGGCGTCTCCGGGTTACCAGGGTTAGGGCCTGGCTCGCCAGGTCCTCCGTTGAGCGTAGGTTAAAGACCCACGGCAGGATGCTTCTCCAGTCCTGTCCTCTGGAA
>JAISRZ010000051.1 GCA_031273455.1 Deltaproteobacteria bacterium
CGTAATACTTTTCTTCCGCGTTTATCTGGTCCACAGCGGCGTAAATGGACGTGGTCTTCCCTGATTGGCGGGGGGCGTGGAGGACAAAATACTCCTCTGAATTTACCAGATCCTGGACCTCAGGTAGCCGCGGTAAGGCTGGCAACATGTAATGATCCAAGGGATCGCAAGGGCCGGTGGTGTTGAATTCTTTGGGCTGGGAGGCGCTCATTGGTCGGTCTCGTATTAAGCTAGGGGAAAAATCTGGTTAAACGTGTTAAAGGTCTTTAGCCTAAGTCTAGCGCGGAGGCTTTTTGGATAATAATGTATATTTTACATCAGAGATTTAACCAAAAACTAGATAAATTTCTAGCGGGGCCAACAACGAGAGGCGTTGACCTGGGGCGACCTTTGGGCCGGAGTTAAAACTTAAGGGGTCCACCCGCCCGACTACCCAGCCTTTTAAAGATAGAAAATCGTCATTTATAGGTCCCGGCCATGTCCGTGAATGTCCGTGAATAGACGCTAAATTTATAAAAGACTCCCTGACTCACTAAAAATAAACGGCCTTCTATTTATACACAATTTAATACTTAAATTTTATATAATATTTATAAAAAATCAAATTTAAAATATGATTAAATAATTTTACCCATAACGAGGCGTTAACCTTGGGCTAGCTTGGGGTTAGCTTAAGCTTAAAGTCTGGCCCCTAAAAGACGCCTAAACCCTGGCGCAAGATCACTGGCTCGTCATCGATTAAGGACACCAAAGTGGAGGGTTGGCCCGGGACCGGCCCACCGTCAATGACCGCGTCCAATTCGCCGCCAAAGAGATCGACCACGTCCTGGGCCCCTAAGGGCAGGGGTTTTTCCGGTAAGCGAGCCGAGGTGTTGATTAAAGGTCGGCCTAAAGCTTGGACTAAACCTAAGGCGATAGGGTGCCCAGGAACGCGGATGCCGCACTCCTGGCGCTTGGAGAGCATGATCTTCGGCATGAGGCGACTACCCGGGAGCACAAAGGTAAAGGGCCCGGGCAATAACCTTTTCATGGTCCGGTAAGCGAAGTTGGAGACCCTAGCGTACTCGGCGATATGGGTGAGATCGGCGCAGATGACGCTAAAGGGGACTTTAAAGCTCCGCTTCTTTAAGCGATAGATCTTTTCAATGGCCTTTTTCTGGCCCAGATCGCAGCCTAGGCCATACTGAGTGTCCGTGGGATAGGCGATCACCCCGCCTTGGGCCAGGATATCGGCCACCTTTTGGATGAGTCGGCCTTGGGGGTTTTGGGGATTGACGGAAATAATCACGATAAACCAAAAAATAGGGGTTTTCCCGCTAAAAAGGTTGGCTAGCTTCGCTTCAGCCAACCGCGAATTTAGCCTAACCAACGGCTGATAAAAAGGGCCATTAAGGCCATAAAAAACCCCCTAAAATAGGTCGAAAGACACTTTAGCCTATCGCCAACCTTAGGGGGTAAAAAAGAAATTAACCTTCTTTGATCTGGTTCCGGCCGTCAGCCTTGGCCTGATAAAGGGCTTTATCCGCCCGACCGATAAACTCCTCCACCGTGTCCCCGGAGCGATACTGACTGACCCCCCCGCTAATGGTCACGGGAATGGCCGCCCCCCGAATGGTCACTTGGGTGGATTCCACTTGGCCCCGGATGGTCTCGGCCACGGCTTTGGCCCCGGCGCTTTCCAGACCTGGGCACAAAAGGACAAACTCCTCGCCCCCATACCGGACGGCCATGTGCTTTTCCCCAGCGGCGCTCTTAATGATTTTGGCGCAGAAGATTAAAACTTTATCGCCAATGTTGTGGCCCCAGGTGTCGTTAATGGTCTTAAACCGGTCCAAGTCCAAGATGACCATGCTTAATAGCTGGTTCACGCCCTCCGGGGTGATGAAGCGATTTAAGCTGTTAATGAAGAACCGCCGGTTATACAGCTGGGTCAGCTCATCCACGTTGGCCAACCGGGCCTGATCTTTAAGCTCCGTGGTTAAAGAGGAGACCAGTTGCCGGGTTTTGGCCAGATGGCTGGCTAAATCGTTTTGGCTGGATAAAGTGGATAAGGTTTCCTCGAGGATGTTGTCCACCAGGTACTTTAAGCTGGAATCCTCCATGACCGAGAGACTTATCTGGTTGACCGTGTTGGTCAGAAAGTCCCGAAAGCTACTGGTGTTATCCAAGGTTTGGCCTAAGTTTTTGTTTAAGGCCTCCGAGACCTTGGCGATGCGCTCGCTAAACCGCTCCACGTTGGCCACTTGATCATCGTCCGACTGATAATAATCCCTTAAGATCTCCTCGGAGATCTCTGGCGAGAAGCGGCAGTTGCTCTCCAAGAGCTCATCAATCTTTTTCGACAGATCCGGCTTTAAAAGAAGGAAGTAGTCGTAGAAAATGCGGTAGTTTTCTGGAGTTAGCGGAATTTTGCGCCTAGCCAGAAAAGGGAGGATCTTTTTGGCCATCTCATAGGTCGCCTCAACTAAATTGTCAAAACTCGACCCGCCCCCAGCTAACTTGTCACTGGGACTGGAATTGAGGTCTTCTATCAGGATTTGAGGCATTAAACGAATTCCCGGATTCAAACAGAAATCGAACGGCCAAACTAACGGCAGGTGGAAACATTAAAAATAAACCCTAAAGGCTCACAATGTCAGGTCAAACCAAAACAATTAACCAACACTGAAGATCTAAAAAACTGACAATCTCGCTTCCCCGCTCCTAGCGAGGGTCGCAATATCAATACTTCTGACCTAAAATTATCCCCTTAACCTGATATTTTTGTCAAGCTATATTTTGGGCGTCTAAATCTAAGCCCGAAAGCCCTCGCCGCCAAGCCTGATTAATCATTATTTTTTTGGAAAAATAGCGCTGTTGTTAAGAGAAATTTAGAATAATAGATGTAATATAGGACATCAAGGCGCGTCAGCCGAAAACGAGGCCCTAAACTTTCGCCTTTAGGCGAAGCGCTAGAGGCCCCCAACCCCAAGGTTCTTATAAACCTCAAAGACCATTATTTCCCCCCAAAACGCCCTTTAAAAACTATCTTTTAAAGGCGATCTTTGGGGGGATTAACGGAAAATTGGAGCTAATTAAATTGGGGGTTAGTGGCCCGACCGGCTCTTTGGTTAGCCGTATGGTACAGTTCCCGCAATTCCCGGTCAAAATCCTCCAGGCTTTTAAACTGGCGGTACACGCTGGCGAACCGGACGTAAGCCACGGGATCGGTCTGCCGCAGGAACTCCACCACTCGCTCGCCAATCTCCGAGGTATTGACTTCCTTGTAGTTGCCATCCTGGAACTGACGCTCGATCTGTTCGATAAAGCCGTCTATTTCCCCGATGGAGACCGGACGCTTTTGGGTGGCCATAATGATGCCCCGGCGGAGCTTATCGCGATTGTAGGCCTCCCTCCGGCCGTCCTTTTTGACGAGCATGGGGATCTGCTCCTCAATCTTTTCGTAGGTGGTGAAACGGCGACCGCAGATAAGGCATTCCCGGCGCCGGCGGATGGCCAGAGAATCCCGAGACAATCTGGAGTCAATGACCTTGTTTTCTAGCTCGCCACAATAGGGGCACTTCATGGCCGCACTCCCCTGGTAAACCCAGCGTTAGAAGAGAATGATCGAAAATAATCAAGCGCTCGAAATTAATTATACTGAATTATTTTAAAGAAGCAACAATTATTTTGGGGTCTTAGGGGGTAATTAATGGCCCTTAACTATTTTTTGATTCCATCTTAGGCGAGCGTCCGGTGTTTTTAATGGTCGAGTCCCCCATTTTATAAGGGATTTCCGTAACTTATTCTCTTTAAGCCTTTGGGGGGATGATTAAAATTAATTAGATCTTGAGAAAGGCCAAAAGAGAAAATATGTATATAATTACTTATAGAGTATTTACTTATCGTTATGTATAGCCCCAATATCTCTTTTATCCCCCTTGCGCGGCCATATATACCCTTTTGATCCTGGTAATACCCTGAAATCACTTCATAAACCTGAGTTGGTTTGGCTAGATAGCCGCCCCCAAGCCAGATGTTTAGGGGCTAAATTTTTTTTAGGCTAAAAAAAATTTAGCTGGCCCCTTCTTTTTCTATCTTTTTTTCGCGATTTTTTTAGGGGGGCAAGAAATTTTCTTAGGGCTGAGCTAAGGTTGGGCTGGACTAAGGTTGGCTAGACTAAGATTAGGGCTTTGAGGCGGGTTTTACTTAACGCCGCTCGTTAGTCGCTAGGGTGGGCTCGAAAAACCGCCCCTAGCGGCAACCCCAAAACCGGCCCCAACCAGACCGGGGAGCCTAACCTTAGACTCTAAGCGCGCGACTGGCCTATTTGGGGGGCGAGGGCCTATCGTTTAGGGGCGAGCCGTAAGGCTCTAAGGCTAAAAGCTTAACGACCGCGACGCGGCGCGACTGGCGGTTCCGCCGCGTCGATAGAGATCCTTGGGGAGCTTAAGGCTTCTTAGGGGGGTTCCAACGCGTCCGCCCCTCCCTTTGGGGCCATCTGACTTAGGTTATCTTGGCCCAATTTCGCTTTTTAAAAGCTTCAGGAACCGCCCCCAACGATCCTCCTTAGGGGCTAGACCTAAATTCCCGTGTCCTTCTGGCTAAAAGACGGGCCCTCCCCCTTTTCCTCCAGGTCCAGGGGCCAGACCCCAGCTAATCCGTCCGCTAAGAGGTCCTTTTGGGTTTCCGCCCGCGCTTCCCCGCCCTAGGGGCGGGGGGGCTAGCGGAGCTTTTTAGAGGGGTTTTCGCCTCGTCTGGCCCCACCGCCCCTTGCCCTAACTTGGCGTCTAACTTGGCGTCTAACTTGGCGTCAAGGTTAAATTTCGCTTTTTTTAGAAGCCTGCGGACGGAAATATCCGATATACCATTAGGAGCTAGACCCAATTCCTCCATCATTTTGGCTAAATGACGATAGTTCCACCTTTTCTCCCAGGCTGGCGGCTCGGAAGAGGCTAAAGCCACCAGTTGGGCCACGATCGCCTGGTCGAACTTTCTGGGTTTACGGGTCAGCGCGTTACTCTTGAGCCTCTGGGGGGCGACCCAATCCAGCCCGCCCGCGATAAAGCCCCTTTTGACCGCTTCGACGATATTTTCGGCGATGTTAAACTTCTGACTAATTTCCGCGTTAGTCTTCCGGTCTAGTCCATCTGGGCCCAGGTCGCTTAACAAAATGATAAAGGCTTTTAAAACGCTCCCAGCGGGGCCCTGACCTTTTATAAAGACATATTCCAGCTCAGCCCGCTCTTGAGCGGTTAGAAAGATATTGTGGTTAGTCGTCAAGGCGATCTCCTTAGCGTTTCGCCTTTAATTATACTTTAAAAACCGAAAAATTCCTGGACAAAATAAGTTTAACCCGCCTTAAGTTGGCGATCCTTACGGGCTTCGCGGTCGTCAAGCTAAAGGCGATAAGGTTAGTGGCTAGGGGCTAATAACGCCTAACCCCTAGCCCTTGGGAGTCTATCCTAGAAGGTAATCCTCGAAGAGAATTTAAGAAGAGGCCAAACTCCGCCCAACCGGTCGGTCGAAAAAGCTCCCTTTAACGTTGGCCGCCATTTCCTCAAACAAGGCCCCAGGCCTTTGAAGGATAAACACTGGCGACCCAAAAGGCCTTTTAAGGCTACCCGAGCCGAGATATCCGTTAGCCCGACCACGGCCCGGGGGCTTTCCCTCGACCCCGCGATAAAGGGCGGAGCCCAGACGGACCCGCGACCCGAGCCAAAGGGGATGAGGACATTATCGGACGAGGGCCGACCGTAATTGGCTAAGATGACTAAAGCCAAAAAGGCTTGGCGCGTCCCCTAGCGCTAGAACGACCTTGGGCCTTTCCCTTCCGGCTCTCCAAGGGTTTAGCCACTAGATAGCCGTCCGGGGGCCTTAAGCGTGGGTAGGTTCTTAAAGGAGGCTAGAGTTCCGGGGTCTAATGAGCCTTTCGTTTAAAAACTCTTCCATGACGCTTTTAGCGGCCCCAGCCGCTTTAAGCTTAGCCGCCGCGGCTAACCTTCCCGGGCGATCGACGTTCCCGCTGGATAAAAAACGGAGCCTGGCCCTTGGCCCGCCCGGAAATGACGGGCCAAAGGCTCTAGACCAAACCCACTGTCACTACCCCGGGCCATGAGCCGTCTAAGGGGCTAAAGGCCACGGTTTTTCCTTGGAAGGCCTGGCCCAGTGAATACCTGGAGAGCCCCTAGAGCCGCCCTTTAAGCTCGTCCTTTTTTTATAAAGCTTGGCTACGGGGATCCTTTTCTTTCGAGCGATATAGAGCCACCGGACGGCGACTAGGGCCTAAGGCCGTAGCGACGCGCGAGGGCCTTAGTCGTCCTTTCTAGCGAAAATAGTCGCCTAAGGGTCTTAAGGCCTCTGACCTGGCCAGACGTCTTAAGTTAGAAAATAGGCTAGGAAAATTGGTTAGAAAAATGGTTATCTTTTAAAAATGTAAAGTCTTAACCCCAGCCTTGTCCAGAAAAATTTAGTTGACTAAAATTTAAGGATTCTCTATAATAGGCTTTAAATTGGACCATTATCTTTCTGACTAAGTTCTTAGGGCGAGCTGGTTTCTTTTAGGGGTAACGACAAGTCGCCTAGCCAGAAAGGAGCGGCGCGTCCTTAGGGAAGCGCGACCGCGCCCCGCTTAAGGGGGGTAGACCCCAGCCTCAACGACCATAACCCAATAACCTTGACCCTTAATCAACCTGGAAGGCGCCCCCCATGCTCCAACCGCCCGACCCGCCGAAAATAACCAAAAAGTACGCTAAAGGGGTCAACACCCGGAACGCCATCATCGAGACCTGCCGCGATCTCTTCTGGGACAAGGGCTACAACGCCACCACCTACAAGGATATCCTCCGGTTGGTCGGGACCCATCCCAAAGCGGTGACCCACCACTTGGGCAATAAGAAAAATATCGCCACCATCATTTACGCGGAGTTCATGAAAGATTTCTATCAGGCCGTAGACGATCTTTTGCCCGAAGCCGATGACACCCAGCGGGTCCTGACCCTCATGACCCTCTTTTACCAAGCCGTCCTGGACTACGCCAATTTACGGCGGTTCTACGCGGAATACTCGGCGGTCGGGGCCTTGGACGGCCCCTCCGATTATAACGCCATCTTTAATAAGTCCTACGAGGTCATCGTGGACACGGTCGGGAGAGCTGAGGCCAACCTCCATATGTCCCTCTGCCGGGGCCTAGATAGCGCCGTGGGGGCTCACCTTATGGCCCGGGGCCATGAGCTGACCATTAAGGACCTTATTAAAGTATTGGTTTGGCATTACTGTTATTTTCTCCCTAATGAGGAGCTACAGGAACGCCTCAATATCTCTTTAAAGGTGACCGCCCAATTCCACGCCGTGGTCGACCGCTTTACCATCGCCATTAAACCCGTTAGCGACCTTCCGCTCAACCCTCCGACTAACCCCTAATAACCCCTGGCTAAACAGGGCTTAGGGGCCTAACTTCGCGGTTTGACTTTAATACTCATAAAAGTTATATTTTTTCTTAATAAGGCCTTCCCCGGTCGCCCCATTAGCGGTCCATTAGAGTTTCGAGAAGGGTTCCCTAAGGGGTCTTTAGGGAATTAGCTTATTTAAAGTGGCTTAAAATCAAAAATGGTTGAAGCTTTTTTAGATCTAATCTCTTTTTAGGATTTATCCAGTCTTTTATAGTCTAAAGTTTAAATATTATACTTAATCACCTAATTTCGTCCGTTTATGGACCGCGAAGCTGGCCAATACCGCCTTGGTCCTTTAAGTGGATCCGGTTCTGGCCTTTTTTATTTTAGTCTTTTGATCTTTTTTCTGGTTAAAGGAGAGCTATGTCCCGGTGGACGCCCAAGCAGCTGGGCTTTATGAGGGAGGCCATTCGCTTGGCCCGGCGCGGCTGGGGTTTGGTCTCGCCCAATCCCTTGGTGGGGGCGGTCTTAACGAAAAACAACCGCCCCATAGCTAGCGGCTGGCATCAAGGCCCCGGCCAACCCCACGCCGAGATCATGGCTTTAAACGAGGCCGGGGACAAGGCTCGCGGAGCTGAGCTGTACGTCAATTTGGAGCCCTGCTCCCATCAAGGGCGCACTGGCCCCTGCAGCGAGGCCATTGTGGCCGCCGGGGTCAAAAAAGTCTATTACGCCATTAACGACCCCAACCCCCTAGCCGCGGGCGGCGGGTTGTACCTTGAGGAAAACGGCGTGGAGGTGGATCGGGGGCTCATGGCTAAGGAGGCCTTTGAGCTTAACCAGTTTTTTTTAAAGTGGACCATGACTGGTCTACCCTTTGTTATTTTAAAGACGGCCGCCTCTTTGGACGGCAAGATCTCCACCCGCTTAGGCGACTCCCGCTGGATCACCGATAAAGCGGCCCGCAACTTTGGCCACATCATCCGGGCCGGGGTTGACGCCATGCTCATTGGCCGCAACACGGCTTTTAAAGACGACCCCGAGCTGTCGGCCCGGCCGTGGGGCAAACGGAAGATGCACCGCCAACCTTTACGGGTGGTTTTGGATCCCCTATTAAAACTCCCTTTAACCCTCAAGATCTTTAACCCGGACTTTGGCGGGCCCACGGTGGTGGCTTGCTTAGAGGAAGCCCCCTTGGCGGATAAGGCCAAGATTGAGGCTTTAGGCCACGAGGTCTGGCCCATTGGCAAAACCGCGGCCGGTCTTTTGTCCTTAAAGGGTCTATTGGCCCAGCTAGGGGCCAAGGGCGTCCAGTCGGTCTTAATCGAGCCCGGGGCCACCATGGCTTTTTCGGCTTTAGTGGCCGAGCCGGTGGTGGATCTGGTCCACATCTTCTTGGCCCCCATCTTTTTGGGCGGTCAAGACACCCCGTCCATGGTCGGCGGCTCGGGCTTAGAGTCTTTAACCCAAGCCCAAGGGGCCGAGATCTTAAAAATAGGCCGTAAGGGCCCGGATATCCACCTCATGGTTCGGCCCGCCGGCGGGTTTAGCCCCACGGTGGAACCCCAAGCCTCTTAAATCTAGGATGACGAGTTGTTTACCGGTCTAGCCGCGGGGCGGGGGCGAATCCTGGCCAAAACTAAGGTCGCGGGCGGTCAAGCTTTGACCATTAAACCCTTATTTTCTTGGGATAATCCCTTAGCCTTAGGGGAAAGCGTCGCGGTTAGCGGGGTCTGCTTAACCGTGGAAAAGACCCAAGACGAGACCTTTACCGCTTTCGCCTCCCAAGAGACCTTAACCCGCTCAACCTTAAGCGCGGCCCGAGAAGTCAACCTGGAAAGGGCCTTAAAGTTAAGCGATCGCTTGGGTGGGCATATCGTTAGCGGTCACGTGGACGATCGGGGTAGAGTTCTAGCCATCGCCCCGAGTGGCCTAAGCCGCGAGATTAGGTTCTTTCTACCCCCTAAATTAGCCCCCTTGGTGGTGGAAAAAGGCTCCATCGCGGTGGAAGGGATTAGCTTAACGGTTAACTTGGTGGGGGCTGATTACTTTACGGTCCAGATCATCCCAGCCACTTTGGAGCGGACCACTCTAGTCGATCTAACCCCGGGCCAAGAAGTCAATCTGGAGACGGACATTCTGGCCCGCTACGTCCAAAAGCTTTTGTCCGGGGACAAACCCCCGGGGTTAACCTTAGAAAAATTAGCCGAAAACGGCTTTCTGTAGACTTAACCTAACAAACCCTAACCAGGCCTAACAACAGGCCTAACAACAGGCCTAACTCCCCAGCTTCCCTTTAATAACCTAAAGCGGGAATATTCTCCCTTAGAACTAATATTCCATCTCAAATAACTAATAATGATAAAAAAAAGTAAACACAGCTATCGATATTGTGATAACGCCTTAAAATTCAAATAATAGTACATTATCATTGTTGATTAAAGCGAAATACGCCGATGATTTTGTAAATATTAATAAAAAACGTAAAGAAGAAGCTTTAAAAATGGCCCAACTAAAAAATACATATGGCGCGGCGCCAAAGTCAGGTTCGGCTTGTTTTTAGGCGGATATTTGGCGACCGGTTATTGAGGATACCAAACCACGGAAAGGAATCGCTGGGGTATGGGCGCGCGGAATAGTGGATTTAACCCTATTCGGACTTTAAACGAACCGAGAGAAACTCATCGCCTTCTTTTGCAAGCCGATCTTGACGCCGGTAAAACGATTGAAGAGCGACGTAAACTGGGTCAATTCGCCACTCCTACTTCGTTGGCCCATGATATTGTCTCTTTCGGTATTAAAAATATAGATTTTTCTAATAAGATTAAATTTTTTGATCCCGCTTTCGGCGTTGGGGCTTTTTATTCCGCCTTACTAGACGTTACTAATGGCGGCCATAACATTTTAGCGGCTTTAGCCCTTGAAATTGACCCTTTATTCGCTAAGGCCGCTAGTAAATTTTGGCTTGATTTTAATATTAAGATTATAAACGCTGATTTTACTGAAACAGAGCCAATTGATAAGTATAATTTTATAATCTGTAATCCTCCTTATGTTAGACATCATTTAATTGACTCTAACAAAAAGAATCAAATTAAATACAGAACCAAACTAATTTCAGGGGTCGAATTATCTGGGCTTAGTGGCTTATATTGTCATTTTCTTCTTCAATCGGTTCAATGGATGGAGGAAGGAGCTCTCGCCGGTTGGCTTATACCCAGCGAATTTATGGATGTAAATTATGGGCGCCGCGTCAAAGAGTTCTTATTAACAAAAGTAGATCTTTTTAGGATACATAGATTCGATTTTAATGATGTCCAATTTGAGGACGCTCTTGTTTCATCAACAGTTATCTGGTTTAAAAAGAGCCTTTCCAAATCTAATTCTGTTGTTTTCAGTTTTGGCGGTTCATTGAATTTTCCAAAAACCGTCAAAAAAATTAATAAAATTGATCTATACAAAGAATCTAAGTGGAATAATATTTCTTATATACAGATAAATAGGAAAGATCCATCTGATCCCAAATTAAAAGACTATTTTGAAGTTAAGCGAGGAATCGCCACCGGTGGAAACGATTTTTTTATCATGGAGGAAAGGAAAATTCAAGAATTAGAGTTACCTTTTGAATTTTTCCGTCCTATTTTACCAAGCGCTCGGTTTTTAAAGACTTTAGTTATTGAATCTGACAATTTTGGTAATCCAATATTGCCTAAAAGAATGTTTCTACTAGACTGTCGTTTAAACGAATATGAAATACATAAAAATTATCCTAATCTTTGGCGATACTTTGAAAGCGGTCGAGTGAAAGTAGCCAATGGATACTTATGTAGAGCCAGAAAGTGTTGGTATTTCCAAGAACAAAGAGAAGTTCCCCTTTTTGTTTGTACTTACATGGTCAGACAAACAGATAAAACTAAAAGCGCATTTCGGTTTATTCTTAACAATTCAAAAGCTATAGTTTCTAATTCATACCTTGCTCTTTATCCAAAGAAACATTTAGCGGATTGCATTAGCCATAAACCTGAATTAAAAACAATTATTTGGGAATCACTTAATAGTATGACACCAGAAAATATTCATAAAGAAGGGCGTATTTACGGCGGTGGATTAACCAAAATTGAGCCTAAAGAGTTGTTAAACGTTAGTGTCCCTTTTCTTAAAAGTATTGTTCCAGAAATAACTATTTTAAGAAACAATCGGTTGTTTTAAAATTTTTCGTTAATGAAGGCAGTAAACATTTCGCCCAATGACATATTTTCGAGCCCGCGGAAGTTTTCCGGGTTCCACGGCGCTATTAAGCGACCATATCAAGCGACCATGTCAAGCGACCATGTTCCGCTCTCGCTTTTTTGGTCCACTTCTTCGATAAACGCGATATTTTTGAAAACTCGGTTGTCGCCCAGAGGATATTTCATGATACTGCCGACCAAACATATCCGCCCGGATCGAGCGCTTTTAAGCGTAGGATCCAAAATACTGGAAACGCTCAGCCAACCAATGACGGTGTCGCGTCTTTGGGATGAGACGCGCGCTTATTATTCTCAGCGAGTTCCCAGCTCCTCTCTTGGATATCAATGGTTTATTCTGGCGCTGGATCTTCTTTACATTATCGGCGCGATTGATTTAGAACGCGATTTAATTAAGCGGGCGTAACATGATCCATCATCTCAAAAGCGACCTTGGTCACTTCAAATCGTTAACATTTAATCCTGGATTAAACATAATTCTCGCTGATAAGAGTGAAGGCGCGACTAATCGGCGGTCAAGAAACGACGCGGGCCAGACGAGTTTCATCGAGCTGATTCATTTCTTGTTTGGAGCTGACATCGGTAATAACAGTATCTTTAAATCAGCCGCCTTAGCGGAATCCACCTTCGAGATCGCCATCGACATTGGTGGACAAACGGTTGTCGCGTCTCGTAGCGCGAATTTGGCCAACAAAATATCGCTAAAAGGCCAGGGAATCGAAAATTGGCCCTTGTCCTCTAGTCGCGATCGCGATTCTGAGTTGTTGACAATGTCTAACGTTAATTGGAAAGCCAATTTAGGCGATTGGTGGTTTGATATTCCAATAGCTAGCGATGACGGCTCAGAGGGCTATAATCCTTCATTCCGCTCACTTTTTTCTTATTTCGCCCGGCGGCGAAACAGGGGAGGACGCCAAAGTCCTTTTCAGCATGCGGAAAAACAGCGGTTTTGGGATTGGCAAGTTTCCATCAGCCACTTGCTGGGTTTAGATTATAATATATCAAAAAAGCTGGAAGAATTACGAACAATGGAAAGAAACTCCAGGGAATTAAGTAAAGCCGCCAAATCTGGCGACCTGGGGAGTTTCTTTGGCCAAGCCGCGGATTTAAGAACTGAGCTGGTCATCGCTGAGGCCAAAGCTGAAAGCTTGAGCGATAAGCTTAGAAGTTTTGAAATTGTTCCAGAATACCAGGAACTTGAGGAAGAAGCTAACAAGATCTCGCGTGATATTGATGAATTAAACACCGATAACTTGTTTGATGGCGATCTTCTGAAACAACTTAACTCTTCTATTGTTGAGGAGGACCCTACTGATGTTGAATATTTATTAAAATTATATAATGAGGCTGGAATTGTCTTTTCTGATTCGATCAAGCGCCGATTTGAGGAAGTTGGGGCCTTCAATCAAGCGGTTATCAGTAACCGTAAGGCTCATCTAAGTGGAGAAATTCAAGCCGCTAAAGCTCGGATGACTCAACGCGACTTAAAAATCGAAGAATTTGATCAACGGCGGCGACGAATTATGAGTATTCTTAATTCCGGTGGCGCGCTTAACCACTATACATCTTTGCGGGAGGAGGTTGGTCGGTTAGAAGCTAAGGCTGAAGTTCTTCGTCAACGACTTAAAACCGCTGAGCGAATTGAAAGAACCAAGGCGGAGCTTAAAATTAAACGGGCCAACCTTTTTAAAGAACTTCAGGACGATATTCATGATCGCTCGGACACTATCAACGAAGCGATCCTTTCGTTCGCCTCTCTGTCTGGGGCCCTCTACGAAAAGGCCGGTAGCCTAACTATTTCCGCCACCAAAAACGGTCCGCGATTTGATATTCAGATTAATAGCCAAAGAAGCCAAGGCCTATCTAATATGCGGATATTTTGCTTCGATCTCACGCTAATGGAAATTTGTCTGAAAAACCAAAGGGGCCCAGGTTTCTTGATCCACGATGGCCACCTTTTCGAGGGCGTTGACGAACGACTAGTCGCCAAGGCGCTTGAGCTGGGCTCTAAACGGGCTAATTCTTTAGGGTTTCAATATATTGTCACAATGAACTCCGACGCCTTGCCTCGCGAAGGATTTTCGCCCACCTTTGACCTAAATTCATTTATCAATGACCTAAGGCTGACCGACGCCACCGAAACCGGCGGCTTATTTGGCCTTCATTTTGATTAGGGGGACTCGCGACGCGCTTTTTGTAAAGTAGCCCCAAATTGGCCACGGTAGGCCCATCTAGGATAGTTTTTGGGCGTTTTTGGGGGGCTCATAGGCTAAATGGTTGACGGCGGTTAGGTTATTGACGATCGGTGGCGAAAATGGACAACTGTCAAAGGGCGGTTGTCGAAGTTTTTTTATAGTCTGGACGGTTTTAGCGGCGACCTATCGATAGGGTCGCGAAAAATCGTCTGTGAAAAATCGTCTGTAAAAAACCTCCTTCTCCAACCGAAACGGGAAAAACGGCCTATTATCCTAGAGTTATTCGGAAGAATCCGGATTATGGCGGTGACAACCAACTTAATTAAAGGTTAAAAAGAATTTTCTAGTTTTTAAAGAAATTTTAAACTCGATTATCATATTTTTAGCGTCTTTAAATACTATATATATTAGCTAAATACAATTCATTTCTTTAAAAATTACTCTATATAGGTCTTTTGGAGCGCTTTTAAGGGGTTTAGGCGGCTTAGGCTGAGGGTAGTTTTTAACCGGTTGGGTAGTTTGGGCGAGTAAAATTGGGGCGATCGTTTTTAAAGAGCTTTTAAAAACCTCCTATTTTCCTAGAGCTATTTTAATTGCGCCCTAATTTTGGGGGATAAGGCCCAGATAATTAAAGACCCCCAAAGTATATTTTTGATATTTAAAACGCTTTAAACTCGTAAATAAAACTATAGCCATATTAAAAGCGATTTTTCAACTTTTAATATGACTAATTTTTTATCTAATAAAATTATAAACTTGTTTTAAGGGATTTTTAGAAGATTACTAGATATTAAAGGCTGGCGCTTTAAGGCGAAATATTAAATAAATCTCTTCGGCGGGCTTTTTTAAAGCCCGCCTTCCGAGAGAACCTACCGTCAAATTTGGTGAGATCATTTCTGAAGAAGCCCATGTTGGGGGATAGGGCGGAATTTTGTTTGACCAGCCTTACGGTCGGTCAGGGGGTGGGATTTTTCGGCGGAAATCCAGGATAAACGGTAGGTCGGGGTTACCCCTGTTTTCCCCGATAGCGCGTTAGTATACTGCAATTTTTGGGCCAACCTTACGGAATTGGCCAAATATTTTTTAGAGGTCCTTTTAATCGACCTTTTAAAAACCACTTTATTTAAGTTTATTCTTTGACTTAACTCAAGTTGACCGATTTTGGCCAATATTATTGATCAAACTTTGACCTTAAAGTAAGGCTCATTTGGCTATAGATTAACCATAGCCGCCTGAGGAAAGGGCCTTAACGGACCCTAACCCGGACGGACGCTCCCTTTAAGCCCGCAAAAGACCTTGGCCGCCCCCCCGGAAAGGGGCCAATAATTTAAGCGTAGTTTTGGTCCACTTTTGGTCACCATAACCCCTGTGGCCAAGGTTATGGTCGGGTAAAACTCCCCTTCCACATCTAATTAACCGACTTTTTAGTCACTTACCCCTAATACGAACTACGTTTTTGTCGGAAACCGCTTTTAGCCGGTCGGCTCTAGGGTAACCCTAGGGCAGGCCTAAAGGGGCTTAAACCCTGTTTTTTTTAAGACCTTTAAGCCCTTTTTTTCGGCTGGGATAAGCTATTTTCCCAGGTCTTTCTCTAAAAAATGGAGGTTAACCCCAGTTAGCGGCTTATGATCCGCCTTAAACCCTCGTCAATTAGCGGGGACCTTTCTGGTTTAAGCCTAACTAAAGCGTTTTTTGGCTCTAAACCTCTATTGACAAGGGCCTTTAGGCATGGTCTAATCAATTATCCTTACAAAAAAATAGGGTGTGGGATAGGGAGTCGAAGATTTTGGGGGAGAAGCCTATCGGCTTTTCCCCGGGGTCAAGACACTTTGTGGTCTTCAGGGCTTGGACCTCTGAGGCGCCTTGGTTAAGAGCCAAAAAATAATCTGGTTAAACACCAAATAAGCCCCTCTTACCATCTTGTCGCGCGATTCAAAAATATAGAAAGCGCGAGTTCCTGGGACGTTTTACCTAAAGGGCTTGACCCTAATTGAGCCAGGGAATTAATTTTCCCTGGCTCCCTTAAAACTCCGCTAACTACCCAAAATAGAGGCTGGAAGATCCTTTCTTCCGGCCTTTTTTATGTCCTGGATTTAACTTTTAAGCTCAATATCTTTAGGAGCGCTATTTATGAGTGCCTTGGCTTACGCCCTTTCGCCGCAGGAAGAAAGGTTAATCGATAATGAGTCCCTGGATTACGGTCGACCGCGACCGCGACGGATATTAGCCAGTTTTCAAGGTCAAACCCCGGTCATTGACATTGAAAGGGCCGTCCTTTTCACCGAGTCCATGAAGGCGACCGAGCGCTTACCCCTAGTCCTTCGCTGGGCCAAAGCTCTTTACAATATCGCCGCTAATATAACCATCCGGATCACCCCGGATCAGCTCTTGGCCGGCCGGGCCGGCCAAGAGGGTCGGTATGGGATTTTATATCCCGAAATAGACGGCGATTTTTATCCCCAGGTCTTGAAAAACTTAAACCATCGGGCCAAAAACTCCTTTCGGATAGACCCCAAAGACGCGGCCATTATCGCCAGCGAGGTGGCTCCCTACTGGAAGGGGAAGACCTACCATGAGCTTTTAAACGCGACCATGCCTAGTGAGCTCCGGTCCGTCACCTATAACGATGACTTAGGTTTAACGTCCCGGTTTGTGGTCAGCGAAACCAGCTCTTACCGCTCGGCTTTACAGTGGGTTCACGATTACGAAAAAGTCTTAAAACGAGGGTTTGTGGCTATCCGGGACGAGATGGCCGAAAAACTTACGGCCCTAGATCCTGATAGCGTCCTTGATACCGTGGATAAAAAGCCCTTTTACGAGGCCATGGTCCTAGTGTCCGAGGCCATCATCCTCTTCGCCCAAAGGCACGCCGCTTACGCCCAAGAGTTAGCCGATAAAACTATCGACCCTGTCCGGCGAGAGGAGCTAAAGGAAATCGCCGCCATCTGCCATCGGGTTCCAGCTTACCCCGCCCGGACCTTTCGGGAGGCCGTCCAAAGTCAGTGGCTAGTCCAACTTTTTTCCCGTTTGGAGCAGAAAGCCTCAGCGGTCATCTCCAATGGGCGCATGGACCAGTACCTCTACCCTTACTACATCTCTGATTTAAACGAGGGCTTGATCACCCCGGACGGGGCTAAAGAGCTCTTGGAATGCCTCTGGGTGGAAATGGCCCAGTTCGTGGATCTGTACATCAACCCCACGGGGAATGAATTTAACGAAGCTTACGCCCACTGGGAGGCCGTGACCATTGGCGGGCAAACTAGAACCGGCCAAGACGCCGTTAATGAGCTGACCTACCTTTTTTTGGAGTCCAAAGTCGAGTTCCCCTTGAACTACCCGGATCTAGCGGCCCGGATCCACGCCCGGAGCCCCCAAAGGTATCTCAATGAGGTGGCCCGGACCATTAAGGAAGGCTCGGGGTTTCCCAAGCTCATTAATGACGAGGAGATTATCCCCCTTTATCTAGCTAAAGGAGCCCCCTTAGAGGAAATCTTGGACTACGCGGTCTCGGGCTGCACTGAGGCCCGCATGGTCAATCGAGACACTTACACTTCCGGGTGCGTGTACATTAATTTCGCCGCGGCTTTGGAAATGACCCTCTATAACGGCTACCTGAAAAAGTACCCGGGCGAGCGGTTGGGTCTAGAAACCGGCGATCCTCGGACTTTTAAAACCTTTGAGGACTTTTTTACGGCTTATAAGGCTCAGCACTTAAACCTACTTAATAAGGCTTTGGCCCAGCAATACGTGGTCGATAAGCTACGGCCCACCCGCTTCGCCACCCCTTTCGCCTCGGTCTTGCACGATCTTTGCGTCCAGGAAGGTTTAGATCTCCAGTCGCCGGTCATAAAGGGCGGTTTTGACATCTCCTACTTTGAGTTTTTAGGTTACGCCACGGTGGTCGATAGCTTAGCCGCGGTCAAAACTTTGGTCTATGAGGAAAAATCTGTAACCCTGGACGAGATCTTGAAGGCTTTGGAAGCCGACTTTAACGGTTTTGAGCCTTTAAGGGCTAAACTTTTAAGCGCCCCTAAGTACGGGAATAACGACCCCAAGGCCGATCTGATCGCCCGGGAAATCGATTTTATCTCCCAAAAACGGGCCGAAAAGGCTTCCCTTGAGCGGTCCGTTAACGTGGATCTAAGGTACGTCCCCATCACCTCCCACGTCCCCTTTGGGCGGGTCATCGCGGCCACGCCCAATGGCCGGAAAGCCCAGACGCCTCTGTCCGATGGGTCCTCCGCCTCCCACGGGGCCGACCGGGAAGGCCCCTTAGCCACCCTCATGAGTAACCACAACTCAAAAAACCTCCAGCTAAAAAATAGGGCCTCAAGGCTTTTAAACTTAAAGCTCTCGCCGAGCGCGGTGGCTGGGGATACGGGGACCCAGAAGCTAGTCGATCTCATCCGGGCCTTTTGCGCCTTAAAGCTCTGGCATTTACAGTTTAACGTGGTTAATAGGGAGACCTTGCTAAAAGCCCAGAAAAACCCGGACGAGTGGCGCGGGTTACTGGTCCGCATCGCCGGCTATAGCGCCTACTTTTGCGATCTATCGCCGGATTTGCAAATGGATATCATTGAGCGGACCGAGCACGATCGTTTTTAAGGGGGCGTAGCCCCCTTAAATTAGCTTTAGACGCGCCTCGGCCCGGGCCATAGGGGCGAGCGATTTTATAATCTAGATAACTTTTTTTTGCCATTTTTAGGGAGACGCGATGTTTAAAAAACTGTTTCTGGCCATAATTTTGGCCGTTTTTCTGTGGCCCATAACCTCGGGGGCCCAGACCAAACCTTTGGTTCGGACGAGCGCCCAACCGGCCTTGCATGGGGAGCCCATTTGGCGGGCCGAGATTAGTGGGGATCTGGCTAAAGCCCCGTTTAGCTCGGAATTCACCTTGTTCGCCTCCGGCGGCCCGCAAGTGGAGGCCTTAGCCGCTGGCCAGTGGGACGTGGGGGCCATGGGGGCCGTGCCCACCATCTTAGCGGGCATTCGCTATGGGTATAAGTTTATCGCCATCTCCAACGATGAGTCGGAGACCAATGACCTCTGGGTTCGACCGGACTCTAAGCTGTTAAAAACTAAAGGGGCTAACCCCAAATACCCGGATATCTATGGCTCGGCCAACGACTGGAAAGGGGCCAAAATCTTAGCCACCACCGTGTCCACCGGCCACTACGCTTTATCGGCCACGTTAAAGGCCTTAGGCTTAAAGGACGCGGACGTCTCCATTATCCACATGGAGCAAGCCCAGGCCGTGACCGCTTATGGGGCCGGGGAAGGCGATATCCTCCAACTATGGGCCCCCTTTAGCTACATCGCCGAGGCCAAGGGCTGGGTTAAAGTCTCCTCCGGGGCTCGGGCCGGGGCCATCATCTTAGGCGGGGTCGGGGCCAGAAAAGAGTTCGCCGAAAAGAGCCCAGAACTGGTTTTAGCCTGGCTGGACGTCTACTTAGCCGAAATCGAGCGGTTAAAGAACGACCCCACGACTGGGGCCATTGATTTACTCAAATACTTTAATGAGTATTGCGGTTTGGAGCTAACTAAAGACCAAGTGGCCTTGGAGTTTAAGTATCGGCCTTTATACACCCCGGAAGAGCAAGTGGAGCTTTTAACCAACCCAGCCAAAGCCCCGGCTTGGCTGGATGGGGCGGCCCGATTTTTACTGGAGCAAGGCCGGATTAGCCAAGAGGAGTATGACCTCTATAAGGCCAATAACTACTTTATTGACCCCACTTACGTCCAGAAGCTAGCCGCCGCCCGGAAGGGGCAATGAGCGTAAGCTTAAGCCAGAAAACTTTAGATCCAGCGGAATTAAGGCCGCTTGGGTCTAAAGATCCGTCTTGGGGCCGCTTAGCGGCCCCTAACCCCTTGGTTCGGGTTATTAAAGGGCTTTTACGGGCCGCCTACCAAGAAAAGCTCTCCATAATTAGCTTAATCGTCTTTTTTCTCCTCTGGGAGGGGGTCTGCTATTTTAAGATCATTGGGCCCTACCAGTTAGCCCCGCCCTCCAAGGTCTTAAAGCTGTTAATCGCTAAACTGGCCACCCAAAACCCGGATGGGGCTTATTTGTGGGCCCACGCTCTCTCAAGCTTGGGCCTGGCCTTAAGCGGCTTTGGGGCGGCCACTTTGTTTGGGGTCCCTTTAGGGTTGTTAATGGGGTGGTACCCGCGGTTAAACCACCTGGTTAGGCCAGTTTTTGACCTTTTACGGCCCATCCCGCCCATCGCTTGGATCCCCTTAGCCATTATCTGGCTGGGCATAGGCGGGGTGGCTAAAGGGTTTATTATTTTTTTGGCCGCGTTTGTGCCTGGCGTCATTAACTCTTTCACCGGGGCTCGGCTCACCAACCCGGTCTTGGTTAGAGTGGCCAAAATCCATGGGGCCAGTGATTTCACGGCCTTTTGGCGGATCGGCGTCCCCTCGGCGGCCCCCATGATCTTTACCGGGTTACGCTTGTCCTTAAACGCGGCTTGGACGACTTTAGTGGCCGCCGAGCTGGTGGCCGCTTCCCAGGGTTTGGGCTTTATGATCCAAATGGGCCGGAGGTTAGCCAGACCGGACATTGTCATTGTGGGCATGCTGACCATTGGCTTACTCGGGGCCTTTTTATCCTGGATCTTATCTAAGATCGAGCGGTCCTTTTTCGCCGGGCGGGCCTCATGAAAAGCTCTAGCCGTTTTTACCCCTTAGTTTTAGGCGGGGCCGCCCTTTTAGCCGTCTTAGGCTTGTGGCTAATTATTAGCCAAATGGCGGGCCCCAAGATTCTCCCCCGGCCCTGGTCCATCTTGGAGGAAATAGCTCGGCTCTGGCGAACCCCTTTGAGCGGTCGGCCTTTAAGCGGCCATATTTTCTTTAGCTTAAGACGGGTTCTCGCGGCCTTTGGCTTGGCCGTCTTAACGGGGCTCCCTTTGGGTCTAGCCTTAGGTTGGTTTCCGGTCTTTCGAAAGATTGTCACCCCGATTTTTGAGATCTTTCGGCCCATCCCGCCCATCGCCTGGATCCCCATCGCCATTTTGTGGCTGGGGGTGGGCGAGGGCTCCAAGATCTTTATCTGCTACGTGGGGGCCTTTATTATCTTGGTCTTAAACTCCTTAGCCGGAACCTTGTACGTGGACCGAACTCTAGTCAACGCGGCCCGGGTCTTTGGGGCCAACCAGAAACGGCTATTTTTGGAAGTGGCCTTACCCGCCGCTTTACCGGCCATCTTCGCTGGGCTCCAGAATGGCTTATCCATGGCCTGGATGTGCGTTTTAGCCGCCGAGCTGGTCGGCGGTCGGGAAGGCGTGGGTTTTATCATTATCCAAGGCATGAACATGGACCGCGTGGACATGATCATGGCCGGCATGGCGGTCATTGGGGCCTTGGGGGCCATCTTCGCGGCTTTATTACGGGTTTTGGAGAAAACCCTTTGCCCCTATCGAAAACAACTGGTCTAACTTGGGCCCCCCGCCTTTCCGCCCCGAACGGGGCGGAAAGGCGGGCCTATAGAAGGGGTTTAGAAAGGGCTTAGGCCAAACCGACCCTTGAAGCCCCCAAAACTTTGGGCTAATGGCCTTAAACTTATCGCTCTAAGGCTTTTTTGGACGTTTATGGAACCACAGTTATCCGTCAGTTTCGCCGCTCCCCCAAGTGGCTCCGCTCGGTTAGGGGGCCAGAAAGCCCCTAACCCCAGCGGTTCTGATCTTAGCGGTCAGCTTCACGCGGAGTATGTCTTAAGGTCGCGGGATTTAACGGTCGCCTACGCGGTTAAAGGCCAACCGCCCCTTTTAGCCATTGACGGTTTGACTTTAGGGGTTAAGGAAAACGAGTTTTTAGTCATCTTAGGCCCAGGGCAATGCGGGAAGACCACCTTACTTAACTGCTTCGCCGGGCTCCTTAAGCCCAATAGCGGGGCGGTGGAGTTTTTAGGGGAAAAAATCACTGGCCCCGGGCTAGAAAGGGGCCTCGTCTTTCAAAATTACGCTCTATTTCCTTGGCTGACCGTGGAGGACAACATCGCCTTTGGCTTAAAGTCCCGGAAAACCCCTAAACCCCAAAGAAAAGCCCTGGTCCAGAAGTTTATTGATCTGGTGGGTTTAAAGGGCTTTGAGAAAGCTTGGCCCGAAACTTTGTCCGGGGGCATGCGGCAAAGGACCGGCTTGGCCCGGGCTTACGCCGCTGGGCCCACGGTTCTCTTGATGGACGAGCCTTTTGGGGCCTTGGACGCCCAGACCCGCTACGCCATGGAAAAAGAGCTTTTAGCCATCTGGGAAAAGGAAAAGCGGACCGTGGTCTTGGTGACCAACAACATTGAGGAAGCTATCTTCTTAGGGGACCGGGTGGCTCTTTTAACCCAGAGGCCTGGGCGCTTAAAGGCGGAATGGCCCGTGGATCTGCCCCGGCCCCGGGGCTACACGGACCCGGCCTTTTTAGCCTTTCGCCGGGAAATCTCCGAGCGTTACGACCTGGCTCTGTAAGGGCCGGTCAGACTAAGCCACTATGACCCCGGAACCTCAGACCCCTGACCCCGCTAAGCGGTCGAACCCCGCCGCTAAAACCCCCAAGGCGGTCAAGGTTCTGGTCAGAAACTTAACCAAATCCTTTGGCTCCCTTTTGGTCTTGGATAACTTAAACTTCGTGGTTTACGCGGGCGAGCTATTGTGTTTAGTCGGCCCCACGGGTTGCGGAAAGACCACCTTTTTAAATTGCTTAACTGGCTTTCTCCCTTTAACCGCCGGGGAAATCTTAGTTGACGGGCAAAAGGCCAGTTTTAAAAAAGGGGATTTGGGCTTCGTCTTCCAAGAGTCCTCCACCATCCCTTGGCTTACGGTCTATGACAACGTGGCCTTTGGCTTAAAGATCAAAAAAACGCCCCCCGAGGTCATTAAGGAAAGAGTGGAGCGAATCTTAACGGTGGTGGGCCTCAACCCCTTTAAAGACCTCTACCCCCGGGAGCTATCGGCCAGCTTGGACCAAAGGGTGGCTTTAGCTCGCGAGTTCGCCACCCAGCCTAATCTCCTCCTTATGGATGAGCCTTATGGGCAATTGGATATTAAGCTCCGCTATTATTTAGAAGACGAGTTAAGGCGGATCCAAGAGCGCGAAGGGACCACCGTGGCTTTTGTCACCCACAACATCGAGGAAGCCGTCTACTTAGCCGACCGGATCTTGGTCTTAACCCAAAAGCCAGCCACCATTAAAGAGGAAGTCATTGTGACTCTTCCCCGGCCCCGGCGGTTTGACGATCCCAGTTTTGTGGCCATAAGGGACCAAGTGACCGCGGCCATCCAGTGGTGGTGAAGGGTCCCCCACCAGGCTCTTAGCCGCCCTAGACCTCTTTAGATCTCTTTAGACCCCAGGGTTCCTAAAAACCTTAACGCTTCGAAGCTAGCTAGCCCCAATCGTCCTTCCTTAAGGGCCATAATTAGTCCGTCCTACAGCTAGCCGACCTCCCTAGCCCACCCCTATGGTCCGCCCTTATGGTCCGCCCCTATGGCCCGCGTTACCCGCCCAAAAAGATCCCAAACGCCCCTTACCAATTTTTAAGTTTTCTTGGGCTGAGAGAAAGATCCAAAATTCCGGAAGAATCAAAAAAAAACGGCCCTGACCTAACCGCCCTTTTTAACCTATTATTAAGTTTTCTTAGCAGAATGAAAAAGATCTAAAATTATTAAAAGAACCAAAAAAAACTCTTATCAACATAAAACTCCATTTTTATTTTGTTTCGCCGTCCAAATGACCACCCAAAGGCTTCCTTTAACCAATCTTTAAGTCTTCTTGGCTGAGTGAAAAAGATCCTAAATTCCGGAAGAATAAAAAGAGACAACCCTGACCAAAACGCTCTTTTTTAACCAACTTTTAAGTATTCTTAGCCGAGTGAAAAAGATCCAAAATTCATAAAAGAACCAGAAAAAAGACTATAATAACAATAAATCAGCCTTTTTTGTGAAGCTTAAACATCATAATTACCACCCAAAGGCACCTTTTAACCTATTTTTAAGTTTTCTTAGCTGAGTGAAAAAGATCGTAAATTCCGGAAGAATCAAAAAAGACAACCCTGACCAAAACGCCCTTTTTTCGGGCGCCTCGCCCATTTATCTAGCGCCCTTTGACCAAAAAAAACTCGTTTTTTGGGAAATATTTATTTGTCAATAAATTAACCCCTGGAAATCACTAGTCTTTTTTTCTAATTTTTTTATTGCTATTGATTTTCATTTTTAGTAAAATGCTTTCTAGGCCGACACAATAAAGGACGTCCGCGACGCAGCCTCCCACCTGTAAGCCCGCCTAAAAGTGTTGTCCACACCGGGACCAGGTTAGAGGAAGAGATTCCTGGCTTCTCTTCCTCTAACCTATTTTTTGGCCCAGGCTCGCCCCCTTAAATACTTTTCCCCGTGACTCCCTTAAAAAACTTTCCCGAAAAAACCAGCGGTAATTTTAAATTTGGAGTAGGGTTCATTTTTGGAATTCCTTGATTTAGAAGGTTTAAAGGCTATTTTTCCTTATTGAGGATCTAGAAAAAACTGGAAAAAATTTTTTAGTCGAGTTTAAGACGCGATTTTAAAGATAAATTTTATTATTTCGCAAAATTTAAGTCAAAAGTATCTATTAAGTCTAAATTATTGGTTTTATAAAACAAACAACTGGATATCTGGCGCGGACAGTCGGGTGAGCTAACCAAGGGCAGGCCTGATTTTCTCATAGCTTATAACAAAATAGCTAACAGTCGAAAGATGGAACGCGCGGTCCAGCCTTATTAAAACAGCTCTTGACAAAATGGGCAGAATGGTATAAATATAATTCATGAGCGCCGCTTAAGGCTGGCCTACCCAATTAAAATGTTGGATTGAAGTTGGCTATGGAAGCGGGACAGGTATTTAACCTATTTTTTATCAAGAGCTGAACGACCAGTGGCGTTGCGCCTCTTGACCGAGTATCAACGGTTGGTAATATTAAATTTGACGGATGGCCTCTTCTGGAGTTTAAAAAAGACTCCATTTAGAGTGGTCGTTTAAAGCTAGTAACGCCTCAGAATTAAGCGCGATTTTTCCTTAGGGCCTATTATTTTTTACTTCTTGCCTCTATGGAAAGGTTTTGACGCCGCTTATGTCTGGGGATAACAACGACGCTGAAAAAAATGATAAAGAGACGTTTGAGACGTTTGAACAATTTATCGAAAGGTTGCGCGATATTTGTAGGAAACTAGGCCTTGATGATATTCAGTTAGATCGTATTGACCGTCCAAGACAAATCCTTGATCGATTATGCAAGTTACTAGTTCTTAGTGATAGAAAAGGTTTATTAATAGAACTAAGATTCATCGATATTAATACTCCTCTGGAAGATATTTTAATTACTGAAGTTAACTCGGAAATTATAGACAAATACGCAACTTTAAAAAGGTTAGATTCTGTCTTCATTTTTAAAGATATAAAACGTATACTCGATAAAAACATTAATGTATGCATGACTGAATTTGAGTCTGTGCATAAAGTAGAAAATACAGTAAAACATTTTGGTTATTTGGCATCAATGCTAGGGAAAAAATACGTTTCAAAAAAATATGCTCTAAATATCTCTTATGTTATAATCTATGGTCCTCAAATTAATCCTATTGTTGATTATCGTCTTAATATTAACTCTCAAAAATATGAGCCTAATTGTCTTTTTTTATCTGATACTGATGAAGATAAATTTTTTCAAGAAAAGTTTGAAAAAGTTAGGTCTGGCCAAAAACTATCGCCAGTAGAGTTGATGCGGCTATTTACTCTAC
>JAISRZ010000055.1 GCA_031273455.1 Deltaproteobacteria bacterium
GGTTCTGGAAACCTATAGATGGCGGTGATTAGAAGGTTGAAGACGGGGCAAATGGAAGGCCAGATGAGGGCGGTCGGGAAGTTTGTAGACGGGTCGGGAAGGTTGTAGATAGGGCGACTGGCGGGTTGGTTGCGGACGGCTCTGGAAAGCTATAGATGGCGGTGATTAGAAGGTTGAAGACGGGGGCGAATGGAAGGCCAGTCGAGGGCGGCTGGAAAGCGGTAGACGGGTCGGGAAGTTTGTAGATGGGTCGGGAAGGTTGTAGATGGGGTGACTGGCGGATTGGTTGTGGACGGCTTTGGAAAGCTATTGATGGCGGTGATTAGAAGGTTGAAGACGGGGCAAAAGGAAGGCCAGTCGAGGGCGGATGGAAGGCAGTAGACGGGTCGGGAAATTTGTAGACGGGTCGGGAAATTTGTAGACGGGTCGGGAAATTTGTAGACGGATCGGGAAGTTTGTAGACGGATCGGGAAGTTTGTAGACGGATCGGGAAGTTTGTAGACGGGTCGGGAAGGTTGTAGATAAGGCGACTAGCGGGTAGGTTTGCGGACGGTTCTGGAAAGCTATAGATGGCGGTGATTAGAAGGTTGAAGACGGGGGCAAAAGGAGGCCAGATGAGGGCGGCTGGAAGGCAGTAGTAGACGGGTCGGGAAGGTTGTAGACGGGTCGGGAAGTTTGTAGACGGATCGGGAAGGTTGTAGATGGGGTGACTGGCGGGTTGGTCGCGGACGTCTCTGGAAAGCTATAGATGGCGGTGATTAGAAGGTTGAAGACGGGGCAAAAGGAAGGCCAGATGAGGGCGGCTGGAAGGCAGTAGACGGGTCTGGAAGGATTTAGATAGGGCGACTGGCGAGTTGGTTGTGGACGGCTCTGGAAAGCTATAGATGGCGGTGATTAGAAGTTTGTAGATGGGTCGGGAATGAAACCATCGGAACATAACCGATGGTTTCAAAAAACTTAAAATTATGACTTATTGAAGCGTAAAAGAGCAAATTTAATTAAAAATATATATAATAAATTGTTAAACAAAATTTATTTAAAGTCAAAAGCTATTAGTTCAAGGTTAAAAGAGCAATCTCATAATTGGCTAATCAAAAAGCGTGAGTAAACTATTCAGAGCCATGACTCTTCTCAACGTTGTTGGAACCCAAAGATTCAACAAGTTTGAAACCATATTTTTTAGCCGCATTTTCTCCAATTTTTCGAAAATAGTCGAGAAATTCCGAATCGGACATGTGCTTCGTTTTTTCGTAAATGTCAATGCGTATTTTATCAATTTCAGCCTCAATCGTATCATGTGTTTTCACGTTCAACAATCTCCATTGGTGAAAGAATACTTATAGGATGGTAATTATTAATTTTTGTAATATATTCAGTAAAAATACGAGTTTGTGGTTATGGATATCCTCCTCGCGTTCATTTTTCTAAGTTACAATTATACAGGCCAGATGTCAACTTTCTTTTAGATGGCCATGGAAGGCTGTAGATGGGGGCGATTGGAAAGTTGTAGGTGAAACTGGACGGATGTAGATGGCCTTGGAAGGTTTTAGACGGCGGTGGCGAAAGGGACGTGGATTAAACAAAAGACCTCTAGTCGAGGTTGAGGAAAGCTTAGCCGGAGAAAGGGAGTGGGCGGAAGTAAAGGCCGGAGTGGAGAAAATGGCCGGGGAAGTCTTGGCGGCTAGAAAGATGGCTAAGTATGGTTAGATCCTTTAGACCTAGTTAGTTTTCCACAGGGAGATTCAAACGCTCGTCCCGAGCGTTTTTGAGTTAAAGCTGGATAGGCCCTTCGCCTATATAAACACTCTAACGCCCAAGGACAGAGTTTCCGGCCATTTACCGTGAAAAATTCCAGTCAGCGGATATGTTTCATGAGTCGGGGGTGAAGCCTGGCTGGCATAATGAGGGTTTAGGACAAACCAAGCTGTCAATAACGGGACAAACCAAGCTGTCAATAGTGGGACAAACCAAGAAACCAAGTTGTCAATAGCGGGACAAACCAAGCTGTCAATAGCGGGACAAAACAAGCTGTCAATAGCGGGACAAACCAAGCTGTCAATAACGGGACAAACCAAGCTGTCAATAGCGGGACAAACCAAGCTGTCAATAGCGGGACAAACCAAGCTGTCAATAACGGGACAAACCAAGCTGTCAATAGCGGGACAATCCAATCTGTCAATAGCGGGACAAACCAAGCTGTCAATAACGGGACAAACCAAGCTGTCAATAACGGGACAAACCAAGCTGTCAATAGCGGGACAAACCAAGCTGTCAATAGCGGGACAAATGAAGTCGGCGGTTAAAGGACAATCCGAGTCGGGGCCACAACGTGGCTCTTAACAACCTCAAAAAGACCTCAAAAATCCGCCGTGAGCCCTTCAAAGCTTTAGGCCCTGTTTTGCCCTTGGGCGGAACAAAAAAGGAGCTTAAAACGGAAATTCCTGACCATAAAAAAACTCCGCAGATTAAGGGTTACCTCAGCGAATGAGGGTTCTCAATCAAAGTGAGCCACCCCAAAGACCTTTTGACCCTATTAGCCCCTCTCTTAGCGCTCGCTATATCTTTAGCTAAGACCACCTCCATAGACGTTTACGGCCAATACTTCTGAACCAGTCAAGAAGGGAAATCGACCCGTCTATCTAACTGGTAGGCGGATAAAGTTTGAGGGCCCAGATTCTTGGTGGGTTAGAGTTAGCGGACGCTTGTCCATCGCGGTGAGCGATTGTGCCGCCTCTTACTTGGGCGCGGTTTATGAGCCTAAGTTTAACGGCGCGGCTCGGGCCACAGTCTAAGGCTTCATGATTAATGAGCCATCCTTACGCGGCGACGCTGGCCTGGGGAAACTAGGATACCCTTTAAGCCTTCAGTCTCGGATCCTTTGTGTTTAGACTTGGGAGTTCAAGATTACGTGGGTAAAGGAGAAAGCGTCACCGGTGGCTTAAGGCTGAAGTTCACTTTCTAAGCGAAAGCGGACCTGTTTTTATCCTGGATAGGTCTAACCTCTCACAAGATAATTGATAACCATTCCCCCGTGTTGGCGGGTCAAAGTCGTTTTTTTACCGCCCTTGACCCTTGACCTAAGCCACTATTATGACCGCTTAGCCCAGCCTAGCCTAGGCTAAAGAGCGGCATGTTAGACGCCGGAGTTTAGTGTTTAACTGTGTAAAGGTTGAGGGCTAGGTTACCGGAAGCGGCGACAACTACTAAAGAAACGCGGCTTTGGCCTTAATCATTGATGGCGCTCCTAAAGTTACACTCCCGGTCAAAACGCGAGCGCCCATCGGATCATGTCATTTAACCCGGTCACGACTTCCGTTGAACTATAGCCCCAAACATTAATTTCTTAATCCGAGCCAATAGAAGCGCGAGCTTTAAATCGGGCTTATTTAGATTCTTCGATTATATTTTAAGTTAAAAATTTTATTTATTTCCAGAGATTACACCTCAAATTACCTCTCATAATAGCCAACCACTGGCTCCAAAAATCTTATAACTAAAATATCTTTTAGCCTAAATAAGTTTAAATAACGCATATATTTTCTGGTGAAGTCATCTTATGGGCTTGGTGAAAGCCCGCGTAAGGTTGAGCGCGAAGCCAGTTTAGAAATGGAATTCCTAAGCGGAAAAAATATATACATAGGTAAAACATGTCAATACTTAATTAATTTGGTTAATTACAACTTATTGTTAATATAATAACAATAAAAATTAGTGTTTTTATAAAAATGATTAACCCAAAAAAGTCAGTTTCCTCTTGACAAAAGGTAAGGTGGTCTGTAAGTTAAATTGATAATGATTCTGAGAATCATTATCAATAAATTAATTATTTGACTCTACATTTTTATTCCTAGCTAAAGATTTAAAGGCTTCCGCTTCTTCCAATTGAGCCGTGACGATATCGCGGCGGTTAGACCAAGAGGGGAGAGCGTTAGGCGGTCATAAATCGTCTAGACCAGGCGTAAACAGACGATTTTTTGGCCTGTTCTTATGAGGAAGTCATTTGGATTTGCACCAGGCATAAGTCAAGAGGGAAAAGGTTTTGGAATGGCTAAAAAGGGCTCCGAGAAGTCCCCAGAGTCTAAAGGATTGTTCGAGCGGAGAACTTAAAAAAGGCTACACGGTTAAATGGGACCTTTATATACCAATTATGGTGAAAAAAAGAGCTCAGTTTAGTTTTAATAATCATTAAATAATTATTATCAACGCTTTTTTTTAGCGTATCTAGGTTATCAGAAACTCTGGAGGGCTTTTGTATGGGACGGCTATTTACGCGCGTGATGATTTTAATGGGATTGGTGGCTTTGGTTTTAGGGGCGCATTTCAGCCCATTATTCAGCGTGGCCCCAGCTTACGCCGAGGATATCTCCGTGGCTGGCGGCGGTGGCGGTGGGGCGGGAGGACAGAATCCATCGAATAGTGACGCTAATTACTATGATGAGGTTGAGGGCGAAGCGGTTGGCGCGGGCGGAGCTGGCGGCGCGGGCCGTATAGGCGATCCAAATAGTAGTAATGATGGCCCACAGGGCGGCGGTGGCGGCGGAGCTGGCGCTGTAAATGGAGTTCAAAACGCCGTCCGAGATGGTAAATCGTTACCTGATGGAGACTGGCAAGTACGTTTGGCGGCTGGAGGCCAAGCTCAGGAATTAGGTGAAGAGGCTGGTTCAAATGGAAAAGAATTAGAATATTATAGTGCGAGTCTGTTTTGGAAAGCTGATGGGGGGGATGGCGGTGGCGCCGCGCTGACGTTTTCAGTCGATAAAGTCGTTGATGACGTCAATATACTAGGAGGAAATGGCGGCAAGGGAGGAATGGCTGGCGTTTATATCAAAGCAGGGTCACAAGGAGGGAAAGGCGGCGCGGCTTCTCTGAAAATAACTGGGGATTTAAGCGCCAACAATGTGAATGTAATCGCTGGGCGAGGCGGTAGCACTGGGTTGAATTATAGCGCCACTAAGCTTGGTGGACAAGGCGGCGTGGGCGGCGACGCCTCTTTAGAAGTCAGTGGGGCGATCACGGCTAACTCGGTTGTAGTGAGATCAGGTAGCTCCAGAGGCGACGCGACTTTGGGGGACGCTCGGGGTGGGGCCGCGAAATTTTTGGCTAACTCGCTTAGCGCCCCAGAAATAATGATTGAAAAGGCCACTGGCGAAGTCTACTTTTCCGTAAATTCACTCAAGATAGATAGCGATACACGCTTATATCTGATTAACACTAGCGAGTCAGCAAATTTTGGCGACCCAGGAGTGTACATCGGCGAGGCGCGTATTGGCGATGGCGTCTTAGCGGTTGAGAGCGATAATCAGGGGCTGGGGGAATCGGGAGCGTATATCGGGACCTTGGTGTTGACGGGAAGGGGCTCATTTACGGAAACTCGACTGAATGACGCCTTGAGCGTAAGTCTTGGTCAGCTAGCCATAGACGGGGGCGTTATAGGGGCGAATAATTGGGATATCCTCGGAAAAGATTACGCTAACCAAGATATTGAGCTTCGCTCAAATGGGGCGGTGGTTTACCTTCTAGACGGGGAAGAATTGACAATAGACAGAGACCTGGTCGGCGCTGGCCAATTGGAGAAGACCGGTGAGGGGACTTTGATCCTTAGCGGGAATAGTAACGCGTACAGCGGTGGAACCTTGATCTCCGGTGGCATCCTAAAGGGCGACACATTGAGCGTCCAAGGGAATATCGAAAACAACGCCTTGTTAGTGTTTGAGCAAGACTTCGATGGGGAGTTCTTTAGCGACATTAGTGGTCAAGGCTCCTTGACCAAAAGTGGCTTGGGAACCCTAACATTAAGTGGGGTGAACACTTTTAATGGCTTAACTACGGTCCAAAGTGGAACCCTAAAGCTTGGCGCCGACCTATCCTCCTCTAACTTGACCTTATACGGTGGCGCGACCTTTGACAATAGCGCTGGTTTTACCCATTCCCTTGACAGTGGGTCATTAACCGTTCTCGTCAATAACGGACAAAGCGCCATTTATATTGGTGATTTAGAGGCTAAAAACGCTCAATTAAGATTCTATTCCACGGCTTTCGACCCCACAACCCCACTCCTTAAGGTCATGGGTGACGCGGATATTAGTGACAGTAAATTCATTATCGGTCTATCGGGCGCCACGGTCATGGCGGTGGGCGACACCATGACCGTTATGGAGGTCTCTGACGGTCAGGCCTTAAAGGCAGAAAACACCCTCCATCGGGGCTTCGGCGAAGTGTTAGTGGGTTCCACCATGTTCTATGAGATCGCCGCCGAGCCAGAGGCTACCCTGGAAGAGTTTTACGATGACGCTAGCTTAAAGCTTAGATCGGTCATGGCGGTCAAAGCCACGGTGGTTAAAGGCTCGGTTTTGGATCAAACCAAAGCCCTTGCGGAAGGCTGGCTCGGAGGGTTAGTCCAGGTTCAACAAGGGGCGGATCTTATCGCTTACCAAGGGATTAACGAGGCCGCGAGTTTGGCTAGCGCCCCTGGTAACGCGGGTTTTTCCGCGTTTAGCGCCGTTTCCGGCGGGTCCATTCGCTATAACACTGGCTCCCATGTTGACGCCAAGGGTCTCTCCTTACTGGTCGGTCTGGCTTGGGGAACGGATTTAGCTCCCGGTCGGCTAACCTTAGGAGCCTTCTTTGAGTACGGCGATGGCTCCTATGACACGCACAACTCTTTTAAAAACGCCGCCGACGTGGATGGCGAAGGTGACACTAGATACGCGGGCGGCGGTGTCTTAGGCCGCTTTGAGCTAAATAAATCCAGTTTGGGAAGTTATTACGTGGAAGCCTCGGGCCGGGCTGGCGGAGTCCGTAACGAGTACAAAAACTCCGATCTACGTAACCTAGCCGGTCGCCGGGCTGAATTTGACACCTCCACCCCCTATTACGGCTTCCACTTAGGAACTGGCTACATCTTTAGCTTAACGGAGGCCACTTCCTTAGACGTTTATGGCAAATACTTCTGGACCAGCCAAGAAGGGGAATCGACCCGTCTATCCACTGGTGAGCGGTTAAAGTTTGACGACGCGAATTCCAGCCGGGTTAGAGTTGGCGGACGTTTATCCATCGCGGTGAACGATCATGTCGCCCCATATTTTGGCGCGGCCTATGAGCGTGAGTTTGAAGGCAAGGCTAAGGCCACGGTCAATGGCTTTAAGATTAAAGAGCCCTCCTTACGCGGCGACACTGGCGTAGGTGAACTGGGATTGTCATTTAAACCCTCAGCCTCGGTTCCTTTGACCTTAGACCTAGGGGCTCAAGGTTATGTGGGTAAAAGGGAAGGCGTCACCGGTAGCTTAAAGCTCAAGTTTACGTTCTAAGCGGGAGGGAACCTGTTTTAGCCCAAAATAGATCTAACCTCTCCCCAGATTCTGGATAATCGAATATCTGGGTTGTCGGGTCAAGGGCGTTTTTTTACCGTCCTTGACCCGTGACCTAAGCCACTATTATGACCGCTTAGGCTAGGCTAAAGACGCGGCTTGTTGGACGCCGGAGTTTAAGGTTTGACTGTAAAAATATTAAATGACTTGACTAAAGCGGCGGCGGCGACGAAGAGTGGCTTTGGCTTAATTATTAATTGACGGCGCCCCAAGGTTACGCTCCCGGTCAAAACGCGCGTGGGCGCCTGGTCATTCACTTAGCCATGCCACTTACCCCGGTCACGACTTTTTGGCGAACTAGAGCCCCAAACATTAACTTTTTAAACCGCGCCAATAGAAGTGAGGTCGTAAAATAGGGCCGGTTTAGAATTTATCGATGAAACTTTAAGTTAAAAATATCAAATATTTCTAGTGATTACCTATCAATTAACTTAGCGATCGACCCATCCTAATAGCCATTATCTGGCTCCAAAAATTTTACAAAAAAAATACCTTTTAGCCTTAATAAGTTTAAATACATCGCATATGTTTGCTGGTGAAGTTCTCTTATTGGCTTATGAAAGTCTACGTAAGGGCTATTGAGGCCGCCCGTTAAGAACAGTTTTACGGCGGCGGTCAGACCAAGGGAAGAGCGTTTAGGCGGCCATAAATCGTCTGGACCAGGTGATAACTGAAGTTTTTTTGACCAGAAATCATCCGCTCCAGATCTTTAGTCCCCCGAATCCGCCAAGATAGAAAAAAATGAACTGAACCACCCATACCCTTGAGGATTTGTAGTCTGATTCTTCTCACAAAAAATATTTTACAAAATTGTGACCGAGTCGGATTAAACGTAATTTTTTACCAATTTTTAACTTACCGCGCCAAGCGCCAGAGGTCAAAAAACTTAATAAATTCCAACGATTATCAGTCAAATTGGGAATCCAATATAGCCCAAAAAAATCGAAAAACAACTCGCTAAATATTGAATTTTAATTACGAAAACAGATGTATTTAATTAAATATATCAAAATTAAAACAACATAAAATTAATAAAAATTGTAATAAAGTTATAAAAAATTATATTCAAGTATTAATAATGTAAAAAGTTAAAAATATTAAGCCATTTTTTGAAAAGGAATAGGCCAAAAAATGAGGGGAACCTCTTGACAAAAGTTCTGGTGACTTGTAAGTTTAATTTTAAAGAGACTCAGTATCATTAACAATAAGATTATTGTTTGACGCAACTAGTTATTTACAAATTAAGGGCTGGGCGGAGACCTTGAATTTTCTTAAAGGCCGTGGCGTAAGCGACTTACAAGCCTAAGGAAAAGTAAAGCGGAGAAAAAAATGGGCGAACAACATAAAAACGCTCTTTTAGCTAGCGATCTACACCCTATCCTGGCGTTGATAAAAATAGGGTTGGCCTTAAGTTTAGTCATATCGGTTGTGGGTTGGTCTATAATGGCGGCGGCCTTCGATGTTAACCCTGCTTCTCCCTCCATTGGCGAAATTTCCTCCGCCAACGGCGCGGTTGTTAGAGATCATGTTGTCAATAGAACTAACTTTATTACTCGTTATGAAAATGTAATTGGCGGCTATACTACTGGAAATCAGACAACTATAACTAACAATAGCGTTAATATTAAAGATGACGGAACTTGGTTGTCATATATCGCTGGTGGTTACGCCAATGGAACAAATTCAAATGTCATTGACAATAGAGTAAATTTTATAAACGATCTAAATGATCAGACATATGGATACGGAGGTTTCACGAGAGGTAATAATTCAAATGTAAGTAGCAATATGCTATCACTTCTAAATAATACAGAATTTTCAGAAGGTGAATTGTATGGAGGATATGCAGCTGGTAATTCTTCACATATAACATCTAATATTGTTAATATTGGGGATAACGCCGAAGTTAATTCTGGAAAAATAGTAGGTGGCGAGGCTACGGGAAGCGGGTCTACTGTCGAAAATAACAGTGTTATTTTAATGGAAAACGCGTTAGCTAGCGGCGGCGTCGAAATTATTGGAGGCGAGGCTACGGGAAGCGGGTCTACTGTCGAAAATAACAGTGTTATTTTAATGGAAAACGCGTTAGCTAGCGGCGAAATTATTGGAGGCCAGGCTAATGGAGTTGACTCAAACGTCAGTTCTAACAGAGTGAATATTACTGATACAGTTAGGATTGGATGGGGTTCAACAGTTTATGGAGGATACGCTAGAGGGGCAGATTCAATCGTTTCGAATAACCGAGTTTCCATAATGGGAAACGCCAGTCTGGATTTTAGTATGGTTTATGGTGGCTATGCGAACACAAGTAATTCAAACGCCACTGGTAATATTATCGAATTTTCAGAAAACGCCTCAAGCGGTGGAAATACTGAGATATTTGGAGCCTTGATTGGTAACGGTACCGCCGCTAATAACAGTGTCATAGTTTCTGGAAACGCCAAAATAGAAAATGTTATATATGGAGCTTATTCAACTGACACAGTGACTTTCATCAATAACAGTATTTCCGTGTCTGAAAACTCCTCAGTCAAAGGTAATCTTTATGGAGCCTATTCTGGTTCGTTAAGTAATCCTTCACGCCTCACCAATAACAGTGTCTTTATATCTGGAAACGGTGAAGTGATAGAACAGAATGGGATGTTGCATATTTATGGCGCTTTTGGAGGAAATTACAGCGTGGGTAATAGTGTTATCTTATCCGATAACGCTAAGGCTTCCGGCAATAGCTTACAGCTCACCGCAGCCCTTCTAACTGTTGGTAGTGGATTCGCCGCGAATAACAGTGTTATATTGTCTGGAAACGCTATGATCAGTGGAAGAATGGTCTACGGAGTTAACGGTGGTGGCTCTAATTCAATTTATACTAATAATAAAATCGCTTTATATGATAATTCTATAATTAATGCGTCAATAATTGGAGTTAACGGTCTAGATTCTAGTATTATTAGTAGCAATAGTGTAGAATTTTATGGTAATAGCAAAGCTGGCAGTGAGATCACGGCGGCCAAGAGCGGCTCCTCGTCTACCTCTAACTTAACCGGTAACAGCGTCTCCTTTTTTGGCGATACCATTCTTGGCGTGAATGATGACGGGAGGACAGTAACTAATGTTTACGCGGCCCAATCGCAAGGAATCATCGAAGGCAACTATATCATTTTAGGGGATGGAGCGTCAGTCGCTGATCAAGATGGCAATATTTTAAATCTTTATGGTGGCTACGCGAGTGGAAGTTATTCAAGCGTTACCAATAACTCGGTCATTCTTAAAGATGGATCGAGTCTAAAAAATGGAGTGATTTATGGTGGTTACGCGTTATGGAATGATTCTAACGTTTCTAGTAATATAGTTTCCATTACAGCCAACGCTGAAAGCGTCAAAGATGTCTATGGAGGCTACGCGAACCGCGGCAATTCTAACGTCTTTAATAATACTGTAATTCTTACTAACGCTAATATTAGCGGTAATGTTTACGGTGGATACTCCGCTGACGGCTCGTCCAACACAACTAATAACTCAGTTGTCTTAAGGGGAGCCACGATTTACGGGAATCTGTATAGTGGCTATGGTGGCGTCACCAAAAACAACGACATCGCCTTTGAGTCTGGTAAAAACGAGTTTCATGGCGAGATTAACGCCACTGGTGATTTACGTATTTTAGGCGGCGAAAACATAGCTAATTCAAAAACAACAGCTAATAATATAGATGTTAGAAGCGGAATAACAACCTTTAATTCTGATATTATAACTGGTAATTTTACCACCAAACAAGCTGGGGAAGTCCTTTTTAATGGTAGTAAGTTAGAAGCTACCGGGCTGGTTAATTTTAGCTCCACCGCGTCCAACGCCCACTCATTCAACGGTAACGTGTCCATTGAATCCGCTAATGACGCGATTTTGGGCGATAGCGCGGTCATTCATCTTCTGGCCGACTCCAAGCTGAGCTTATCCAGTTCAGGGTTAAAAACCAGTTCCCATAGTCGCCTTAACCTTAAGGGCGATGCGACGCTAGAAGTTTTAGGGGGTGGCGGTTTAGACGTTGGCGGCGATATTATGTTGGACAAGTATGATTTAATGGTCAATGGCGATGTCGCTTTTCAGGATGGCTCTAAAATAATTATTGATTTTGACGACAGCACCAATCAACAAGGCTCGATGACCATTGATTCAGGCGATAAGGTTAAGCTTTATGGCCAATCTGAACTAGCTCTTAGCCCGTCTAATAACCTTGATGAAGACCAACCAATTGTTTTCGCCCAAACTAACGGTTATGATTTGATTGATGGCGCCGCGTTTTTCACTTCCAATAGCGCTCTTAAAGTCGTGTTTAGAGAGTCAGATCAGTCATATTCACTAAAATATAAGACTCTTGAAGAAATTGAGGAAGATATTCACGAAGACAATAACACCCCTATAATGCCCAACGATCCTCCAATAATAGATTTGATTGATGAAATATTAGATGAATATTATAATGGCAATGATGATCTTAAGCCATTAGCGGAAAAACTTCAAAAGTTTATGGTTGATTCAGGTAACGCCCCCGCGACCTTCATTGAAAGAGTGATTAGGCAAAACTCCGGCGAGGCCATCGTCAATATTCAATCGTCCGTCATTGACACCGCCCTTAAATCCCAAGGCGTGGTCTTAAGGAGGATCGATAGGATTTATGAGGCCTCCGCCGCGGCCCCGCCCGCGGCTGGCTCGGCGGACACCTTTAACCGGGTCTGGGTGGGCGGCTTTGGATCTTGGGCGAAGCAGAAAGACACTGACGGGTATTATGGCTACGATTTTAACATCGGTGGCGTGACCTTAGGCTATGACCGGCGGGTTGAGTCCGTCCCCGGACTCCGTTTAGGCGTGGCTAGCTCCTTTTCCTCTGGGGATCTTAAATCCAATAGCGGCTGGGCCTCGGTGGACGTTAAGACCATTGGCGTGGGCGCTTATGGCAGTTATTTATTCAATAACGGCCTCTTTGTGGACGCCAACGTGGGTTATGGCCACTCGGAAAATGAGTCGACCATAAAACTTATTGGCGGTGACCAAAAGACCGGTAAGTTTGACATTAACACCTGGCAGGTTGGGGCGAGATTAGGGTTAATCTTAAACGCGGGCTCCTGGAACATCATCCCCACCGCTGGCGTTAGGTATATGAAGATCAAGCAAGATGGCTTTTCCGAGCGTCTGTCCTCGCCTAATCCCTACGCCATCGCCAACGTCTTTGATAAGAAGTCCAGCCACATCGTGGATATCCCCCTCCTTTTGAAAATTAAAACCACCTTTAACCTTGGCTCGGCCAAGATTTCCCCGGAACTGAGATTGGGTTACACCTTTGTGGTCAAAAAGCCGGATAACTCCTTAAACTTAGGCTTCGTTGGCTCCGATTATCGGACCACGGTTTACGGCATTAAGCCTTCGCGCGGGAGCTTCCAAGGTGGCTTTGGTCTAAAAATCGCCTTAAACGACCGGTTTGACATCTACCTCAATTATGACTTAGACAAAGCCCAAAAGTTCACTAACCACAACTTCGCCATCGGTATTGGCTTTAACTTCTAAGCTAACGACCCTGTGAGGTTAGCCGGATTTTTAACTGGCTAACCTCTTTTTAACGGCCAAAGTCTCAACCCGAAGGGCGCTTAAGCGCCCTTCGGTATTATCGCTTTGGTGATTATTTAATTGAAATGGTTAATAAAAAACTTTAGTTTGACGCCAAAGGTTATTTAAAGTCCATCCCCTGCGGGCCCTGGCCCTTATACTCCCTTAGCCGCGGACGCTGACCTAAGTCTAGATCCCCGGACCCGCTTAAGCTTATTGGCTATCCTTTTGACGCGTCTTAGCCCCCTATAAAGGTCGCCTAAAAGCCTATAAGACGCGAGCGGATTGGTCTAAACGGATCTAAAAAACGCCCCACGCTTCAGGTATTTTTCTATAACCAATTGGCATATTTTAGGGTTTATGAGGGTAGGGTAGAAGGTCGCTTTTCGCTGACTTAACCGCCGATTTGGCCGCTAGTTTGGCCAGCTAACTGCCCGCAAGCCCCAGCGATTTCCTCGCCTTTCGACCAGCGGACGATAACGGTGTGGCCTTTATCATATAAGGTTCGCCAAAACTTCTGGATGGTCTCTTCGGAGGGTCTTTCGAAGGGGCTGTTGGGCCAGGGGTTAAAAGGTATGAGGTTAATCTTGGTCTTTAAACCGGCTAAGTAGCGGCTTAAGGCTAAGGCCTCGCTAGGCCCATCGTTGATCCCTTTCAGTAAGATATAGGCGATGGTTAAACGGCGACCTCTTTTAAGCGGATAAGCGGCTAAGGCCTTTTTTAAGGCGGCTAAAGGGTACTTCCGGTTAATGGGCATGAGCTGGTCCCGAAGCTCGTCCGTGGGGGCGCCTAAGGAAACGGTCAGCCCAAAATCTAAAGAACTTTGGCCTAAGGCCTCGATCCCCGGGACTATCCCCACGGTGGAGATGGAGATCCTTTTGCCCGCCAGGGCCAGATAATCGGGCGAGGAGATGATGGCTAAACTTTTGGTCACTGGCTCGAGGTTTAAAAGCGGTTCGCCCATGCCCATAAAGACGAGGTTGGTGAGCCTTTCCTTAGCGGTTAAAAGTTTTTTGACCCCTAAGATCTGGCCTAAGATCTCCCCTGGGGATAAATCCCGGACATAACCCATTTCCCCGGTGCGGCAGAATTGGCAGCCCATTTGACAACCGACTTGGGTGGAGAGGCAGAGGGTTAGATGGTCATTTTGCGGGATTAAAACGCTTTCAAACTTCTGGCCATCCGGGGCTAACCAGAGGATTTTTCTAGTTAAATCCGGGGCCTTAACTATCTCCAAAGGGCTTAAAAGAGGGGCGATGTCAGCTCTTTCCTTAATAAGGTCGCGGGCTCTTTGGGAAATGTCCGTCATCTCGGAAAAAGAGGTGGCCCCTTTCCGAAAAAGCCAGGCGGCTATTTGCTTAGCCCGAAAGGGTCTTTCCCCCAAAAAACCCATAAACTTGGCTAGTTCCGGGGGGCTTAAATCCAAAAGGCGGATTTTACCCATTAAGCTCAAGCGCTCGCCTCTTCCTCAGCCTCTAAGTCTTCGGCGGGATAGTGCCGGGAAACGCTTTCCACTAAGTCCTTTAGCTCGGTTAAACCTTTAACCGCCGCCTGACACTGGGTGAAGTCTTTAACCGCCACTTTAAAAAGGAGCCGCCCGTTTTTGGACTCATTGGCCTGGACCTCAATAATGTCCATGACCTCCTCGGATAAAGCGGCCACGATCCGGGATAAGGCCCCCTTAGAAGGCTTAAAGAGGACTTCCAAGAAGATCTCGTGGGTGACGTCTTTATTGGCTTCGGCCCGATCCCAAGTGACCTCAATGAAGCGCTCGGGATCGAGACCGATTAAGGCTTTACACCCGGCCGCGTGGATGGTCACCCCGTTCCCGCGGGTTAAAAAACCGATAATAGGCTCCCCGGGCACGGGCGAGCAACACTGGCCATACCGGACAAAGACCTCATCCACCCCGCGCACCAAAACCCCATCCAAGGCTTTGAGGTTGTCCACCGGGGTTTTGGGGTCGCTAGCCGGGGCGCTGGGGGGGTTAACCTCTAGCTCCGGTAAGATGGTCTCCATGACCCGACGAACCGAGATCCGCCCGTAAGCCACGGCGGTGTTCAGCTCATCCAAGGTCTGAAAGCCCAGTTTCTTTAGGACCTCTTTGGAGAGGCGAGTCTTTTTCAGCCGCCGCCGCCGCATCTCTTGGACCAAAAGATCGTGGCCAAAGACCTCGGCTTGGGTCTTTTCCGCCGCCGCGAACCATTGCTTAATCCTGGCCCGGGCCTTCGAGGTCACCACATGGCGGCTCCAGTCCTTAGAGGGGCTGGCCGAGGGGTTAGTGATGATCTCCACCGTGTCCCCGCTACTTAAGGTCTGGCGGACGTTGGCGATGATCCCATTAACCCGAGCCCCAGCGCAGTGGTTCCCAATGTCCGAGTGGACCGAGTAAGCGAAGTCCAAAGGCGTGGCCCCTATTGGCAGTTCCTTAATGTCGCCCTGGGGGGTGAAGACGTAGATGTTCTCGCGCTCGGCTAAGCTTTCCCGAATGGAGGTTAAAAAACTGTTGGGATCGTCTAAGTTGTCCTGCCAATCCAAAATGGACCGTAAGGAGTTAATCCGTTTGGACTCCTCCTCGGACAACTGGGCCCCTTCTTTGTAACGCCAGTGGGCCGCGATGCCCTCCTCAGCGTAAGCGTGCATTTGCCGGGTGCGGATCTGGATCTCAATGCGGGTGTTTTTAAGCCCCACCACGGCGGTGTGGAGGGACCGATAACCATTTTGCTTAGGAAGGCTAATGTAGTCTTTAAAGCGCCCGGGGATGGGCCGAAAGATGGAGTGGATCACGCCTAAAGCGCTGTAACAGTCTTGGACCTCGCCAACGATAATTCGAAAGGCCACCAGATCAAAGATTTGCTCGAAAGGCAGATTCTGCTCGGTCATTTTCCGCCAGACGCTATACAGATGCTTAGGCCGACCCTCTATTTCACAAGCGATGCCAAACTCGGCCATCCGAAAGGAGAGAAAGGATTTAACCTCTTCCACGTATTTCTGGCGATCCAAGCGGCCAGCCAAGATATCTTGCCTTAGCTTAAAGTAAGCCTTGGGATCCAGGTAGAAAAAGGACAAATCCTCGAGTTCAGATTGGATTTTTTGGATGCCTAAGCGGGCGGCTAAGGGGGCGAAGATATCCAAAGTCTCTTTAGCGATGACCTTTTGCTTATCTAAGGGCATAAAACCCAAAGTTCGCATGTTGTTTAAGCGATCGGCCAATTTGACCAAGATGACCCGTAAATCGGTCAGCATGGCCAGGATCATCTTCCGCATGTTGGAGGCGGCTCTTTCCGTGGCCGAGGTGAAGTTGAGCTTACTGATCTTGGTCACCCCATCGACGATCCGAGCCACGTCCGGGCCAAACTCCCGCTCAATATCCTCGATGGTGAACTTAGTGTCCTCAACCACGTCATGGAGGAGCCCAGCGGTCACGGTGGTCGCGTCTAGGCGCATGTCCGTTAGGATCCAGGCCACGGCCAGCGGGTGAATAAGATACGGCTCCCCGGAGCGCCTGGTCATATTTTTATGGGCCGCGGCCGCGAAAACGTAGGCCCGATTGACCATCTCGTCATCGCTATTGGGGTGGTTCTCTAGTAGCGTGTCCACGATCTCGTGGATGCGGACGGCCCGCATCCCATAGGCCGAAATACCCTCCATGGGCTTGTAGTCAGTCTTTTCCCCCTCTTTAGGGGCTAGAGGGTCGCGCTCCGGGTAACCTGGGGGAAACTGGAGCTCTTCGGTGGCCGATTCGGGGGGGGAGATAACCTCAAGTTGGGGTTTAATTCTCTTTTTGGCGGCGGTAGTCATAATGGCACCAGGCAATCACACGGCTAAGGCTAAGTTGACCAGTTTTTGGACTTCCAAGGGGGCTAGATCCACCGAAATATTGGTCACCGTCCGATCGTTCCGGGCTTTCAACTCCACCTGGTTATTGGCCAAGCTCTTTTCGGAGACGGTTAGTCTATAGGGCAAACCTAAAAGATCGGCGTCTTTAAACTTGACCCCGGGCCGTAAATCCCGGTCATCCAAAAGAACCTCCAGCCCCAAGGCGGTTAGCTTATCCATCAGATCCTCGGCCGCGGCTTTAACGGTCGGGTTATGGACTTGGAGCGGCAAAACCCCCACTTGGAAGGGGGCTAAAGCCAGGGGCCAGATTAAGCCATCTTGGTCGTGGTTTTGCTCGGCGGCCGCGGCTAAGGTCCGACCTAAGCCAATCCCGTAGCAGCCCATGATAATGGGCGACTCTTGGCCATCCACGCCCATAAAGGTCGCGCCTAAAGCTTTAGAGTATTTTACGCCCAACTTAAAGACGTGACCCACCTCAATCCCGCGCTTAATGGCCAAAGGCGAGCCGCACTTGGGGCACCCATCGCCCTCCTCGGTTAAAAGGAGATCCAGAAAAGCCGCGACCGTAAAATCCCGGCCCACTTGGGCGTTTAAATAATGGTAATCTTTTTCCCCAGCCCCGGCCACGCCGCTCCCCAGCCTTTCCACGCCCAAATCGGCCAAGATCTTCACTTTAGCCCCCACCGGGGTGACGTAGCCCATGGGGACGCCGGTGATTTTCTCGGCTTCCTCCGGGGAAGCCAAAACCAAAGCGCTCGCCTCCAAAGCGTCCTTCAATTTGGCCTGGTTAATCTCCCGGTGCCCGGGGATTAAGGCCATGACCGGCTCGCCGTCAGCGATAAAGAGTAAGGATTTAATGATGGACGCCTCTTTCACCCCTAAAAACTTGGCCAGCTCCGGGACGTGGCGACAATTGGGGGTATGGGCTTTTTCCAAAGGGGCGTTTAGTAACCCCGGGGTTAAGGCGTAGGTGGGGGAAGAGGATTTTTCTAAGTTAGCCGCGTAAGCGCACTTGGGGCAAAAAGCGATGGCGTCCTCGCCGGAATCGGCTAAGACCATAAACTCGTGGGAAAAGCTGCCGCCAATGGGCCCGCTACTGGCTTCCACCGCCGCGAACTTAAGCCCGCAGCGCCGAAAGACGTTTTGGTAAGCTTGGTACATGGCCTTATAGCTGACGTCAGCCCCTTTTTCGTCCAGGTCAAAGCTATAAGCGTCCTTCATGATAAACTCGCGGCCCCGCATTAAACCAAAGCGCGGCCTAATCTCGTCCCGGAATTTGGTCTGGATCTGGAATAGGTTTAAGGGCAGATCCCGAAAGGACCGCACCTCCCGGCGGATAATGTCGGTGATGACCTCCTCATGGGTCGGGCCAACCACGTAATCCCGGTCATGGCGATCTTTAATCCTTAGTAACTCCGGGCCAAACTTGTCCCAACGCCCGCTTTCCTTCCACAGTTCGGCTGGTTGGACCGCTGGGAGGAGAACCTCTCTGGCCCCAAAGCGGTTCATCTCCCCCCGGATGATCCGCTCAACTTTCCGTAATGACCGTAAGCCTAAAGGTAAGTAGCTATAAATCCCGGCGGCCAAGCGGCGGATAAAACCCGCCCGGATCATAAGCTTATGGCTAATGATCTCGGCCTCGGCCGGGGCTTCCTTTAAGGTCGGGGCCAAGTAAGTGGAGTATCTTTGCCCCAAGACCTCGCCATAAGGGTCGAGCCTAGGCTGACATATAGAACAATTATCGCTCATTTTATTATCTTCCAGAAAAATCTTAAGGACGCGACCGTTATCAATAGGGAGAAGTATCGAAAAAATTAAATCGTTTTAACTAAAAAAAGCCTAAAAGACACTAAAAGCCGCCCTTATAAGGCCGGCTTTTCATTTCGGTCGCTAAAGTCACTAACGCTTGGCCAAAGATGACTCTTGGCTTAAACACCATGAGCCCAACTATACTCCAAATTTCGCGAAAAAAAAAGTACCTAAATCACAGTGAAGCTGGGCCATAACCCCGCTAAATCATTACATTTTTTATCCCAAAGACCGGTCCCCGGCCCTGGGGTCCCCCCAGGGCCGAAAAAAAACTTTAGGCCAAAGCTACGGCGATTTTCTCTAGAGCCTCACGAAGAACCGAGCGGGGGCAAGCCGCGTTAATCCTCTGGAACCCTTCGCCCCCCGGGCCAAAGATGGCCCCATCGTCCAACCAAACCTTACCTTTTTCAAGGATCCGTTGATTAACCTCCTGGGGCGTTAGCCCCAGGTTCCGGCAATCAAACCAAAATAGATAGGTCCCTTCCGGCTCGATTAAAGGAACTTTCGGGAGGTTTGTTTGAAAAAACTCCCGGGTTAAATCCAGGTTCCCTTTTAGGTAAACCATAAGTTGGTCCAGCCACTCGGCCCCGGTCTCGTACGCGCTTTGGGCCGCGGCTAAACCCATGGAGTTAAGCTGACTATAGCCCGTGGCCCGGACCTCGGCGCTAAAAGCGCCCTTAATTTTGGGGTTTTTAATAAAAAGGTTAGCGATCTGTAGGCCAGCTAGGTTAAAGGTCTTCGAAGGGGCCGTGGCGATTAGGGCGAGGTCGGCCAATTCTGGGGCCAAAGAGCCAAAAACAATATGGCGGTGACCCGGAAAGATAAAGTCGCCGTGGATCTCATCGGAAAAAATCAAACACCCATGTTTTAAGCAGATGTCCCCCATGGTTAAAAGCTCTTCCCTAGTCCAGACCCGGCCAATGGGGTTATGCGGGTTGCATAAAAGAAAGAGCTTAATCTTATGGTCCACGATTTTTCGCTCAAAATCGTCAAAATCAATCTCGTAACGGTTATTATTTAAGACCAGTTGGTTCCGAATAACGATCCGGTCGTTATCCAAAGCGCAGCCGGTAAAAGGATAGTAAACCGGGCTCTGGATTAAGATCGCCTCCCCTGGTTTCGTAAAAGCCCGGATGGCTAAAGCCAAGGCGAAGACCACGCCGGGGGCTTTTTTTAGCCAACTTGGCTCAAACTGATAATCGTGACGCTGGCTAAACCAGTTGGCCACCGCGGCCACGTAATCGTCTTTAGTCTCAGTGTAGCCAAAGATCCCGTGCTGGGCCACGGCCACTAAGCGGTCCAAGACCGGTTGGGGGGCCCGAAAATCCATGTCCGCCACCCACATAGGCAGTAACCCCTCGGGAAACCCCCGCTCGCGGGCGAAATCGTACTTTAAGCTATTAGTGTTCCGGCGGTCAATAATCTCATCAAAATTGTAAATGGTCACTGGTTTTTCCGTATTATATAGGGTGTTTTTAGGTTTATTTTATAACCAAATAGGTTAATCCCTTTTTGGGGGAGCCGTAGGCTCCCCCAAAGGGGGGGAAAATGGGCCCTAGGGGCCGGGAAGACGTTTATGGCTACCAGAGGTTGGGGTAAGGCTAGTTCTGGCCGTGGGGGCCGGTTTTTCGGGCCTTTTAGCCCTAACCTAGAGCTTGTTTTAAGTCCTCTAAAAGGTCTTGGGAATTTTCCACGCCCACGGAAAGACGCAACAACCGTTCGGTGATGCCTAAAGCCAGCCGCCTTTCCGGGGGCAGATCGGCGTGGGTCTGTAAGTAAGGGTAGGTGATTAAAGTCTCCACCCCGCCTAAGCTTTCCGCGTACAGAATGAGCTTAACCGATTCCAAAACTTTTTGGGCCGTCTCTTCGGAATCGACCTCAAAGGAAATCATGGCCCCAAAGCCGGTGGCCTGTTTTTTTAAAATGGCCAAGGATTTTTCGTCAGCTAAAGCTGGGTAATAAATTTTCGTGACTTTAGGTTGATCTTTCAGCCAAGAGGCGATTTTTAAGGCGCTCGTTTGGCTTTTGTCCATGCGTAAGGCTAAGGTTTTTAAACTCCGGATCAAAAGAAAACTATCAAACGGGGCTAACCCCGAGCCCACGGTTTTACTGATATACCTTAATCGCTCGGCGATAGGAACGTTCCGAGTGACTAAAAAACCGGCCAGCGTGTCATTGTGCCCAGAAAGGTACTTAGTCCCACTATGCAACACCAAGTCCGCCCCTAAGTTTAAGGGCTTTTGGTAATACGGGGTTAAAAAGGTGTTGTCCACCACCAATAAAACATTAGGGGGCAAAGTTTCTTTAACCGCCAAAATGTCGGTGATCTTCATCATGGGGTTGGTGGGGGTCTCAATAAAGACGAGCTTGGTCTCCGGTTTAATCGCCGCCTTTAGGGCTTTCAGATCGCCCATGTCCACGTACGAGGTTTTTAGCCCAGCCCGGAGGTTTAAAAAATCAAAAAGCCTAGCCGACCCCCCGTACAGATCGTCCGAGGCGATAATATGGTCGTCCTTTTCCAGTAAGGAAAGGAGAGCGTCCAAAGCGGCCATGCCGCTAGAAAAACCCAAAGCCTCCAGTCCGTCCTCCAAAGAGGCCACGAGCCTTTCCAAAGGCTCCCGGGTGGGGTTTTGGGTCCGGGCGTAATCGTAACCCGTGGATTGGCCCACCCCGGGGTGGGCGAAGGTGGCCGATTGGTAGATGGGCACGGCTAAGGCCCCGGTCCGGTTATTTAAGTCTTTGGCCCCATGGACGCAGACAGTGTCAAACTTCATGATAAGAACCTAAAATATAGGGATAAGCCCTCTGGCGGGTTAAACGACAGCTAAATAGATTAACAAAAGGCGACTGGAAAAAAAAGCTTGACTTTCTTTTTTGGGGGCGGTATTCTTTTTTTTAAGATTTTTTACCGGGCGTTTTAGGGGTGGCTTAAAATTAGGTCATTTTCCTAAAAAAGCCCTAAATTTTCATTTAAGCTGATCAGTAGTCACCTGAAGGCCGAGAACATTTTACGTTCTTGGCTTTTTTTTTGGGATTTTTTAGTTTTTCACTTTTGGAGAGGTGTTTTATGGCTAAGATAGCCGCGAATTTAACGGAGTTAATTGGTAACACTCCTTTGGTTGAGCTTTCCCGCTACGCCGAGTCCACTGGCGCTAAGGGCCACCTTATCGCTAAACTCGAGTATTTTAACCCCTTGGGGTCGGTTAAGGACCGCATCGCTTTGGCCATGATCAAAGACGCCGAGGATCAAGGGCTTATCAATAAGGACACGACCATCATCGAGCCCACCAGCGGGAACACCGGGATTGGCCTGGCCTTTGTGGCCGCGGCTCGCGGTTACAAGATCATCTTGGTCATGCCCGAGACCATGAGTTTAGAGCGGCGGAAGCTTTTGTACGCTTTAGGGGCCGAGCTGAACTTGACCCCCGGCTCCGAGGGCATGAAGGGGGCCATTAAAAAGGCCGAGGAACTGAAGGCGGCCACGCCCAACTCGTATCTGCCCCAGCAGTTCAACAACCCCTCCAACCCGGAGATCCACCGGAAGACCACGGCCAAAGAGATCTTAGACGACACGGACGGTAAAGTGGACGCTTTGGTCGGCGGCGTGGGCACCGGCGGGACCATCACCGGGGCGGGCGAAGTCATTAAGGCCAAAAACCCTAAAGTTAAGGTTATCGCGGTGGAGCCTTTTGACTCCTCGGTTTTATCCGGCGAAAAACCGGGCCCCCACCAGATCCAGGGCATTGGGGCCGGCTTTGTGCCCCAAGTCTTTAACGCCAAGGTGGTGGACGAGATCTTCCGGGTCAAAACCCCGGACGCCATCGCCGCGGCCCGCTTAGTGGGTCAAAGGGAAGGGCTTTTAGTGGGTATCTCCTCGGGAGCGGCTCTTCACGCGGCCACGGAAGTGGCTAAACGGCCCGAGTTCGCGGGTAAGAATGTTGTGGTCATCCTGCCCGACACCGGCGAGCGTTACCTCTCCACCCAGCTGTTCGCCCAGGACTAAGGCGTTAAAGTAACGGTTGGGGTTCGCTTATAGGCGGGACCTTAGTGACCAAACAAAAAAAGGCGAAGAGGGCCGCTCCCTTTTCGCCTTTTTGTCTGATAGCTCCGTTAGGAAAAAGTCTAAGCTGGGCCAAACCCGGCGGCCCAATCCTCTTCCTCCTCCTCGCTTTCCAGCTCTTGGCCCCCCACTTGGGCTTTTAGTAAATGGCTCTGGACCTCGGGGGACTGGCAACCATACTCCACCGCCGCCTTTAAGTGATGGGTGGCCCCGGTGAAATCCCCCCGCTCAAACAAAAGTTTTCCCAAGCGCTGCCGAAACAAGGCGTTAGTGGGATCGATCTCCACGCTTCTTTGAAAGAGCGATAAAGCCACTTCCCGGTCATTGGCCCGCTCTAAAAAGAGGACGCCCAAAGACGATAAACTTCTAGCGTCATCGGGATCGTGTTTGACGGCCTTTTTTAAGGCCTCCAAAGCCTTATCGCTTTCCCCGGTTAAAAGCTCAGCTTGCCCTAAGATGGCCCAGATAACCCCCCGGCGGTCCTTTTGGCTAGCCGCGGCCCGTAAGGTGGGTAAAGCCGCGTCCAAGCGGCCCAACTCCAAAGCCACCCGCCCATACTGGAAAAGGGGCTCAAAACCCGCGTTAGGGTTGGCCGCGGCCACGGCCAAGACGGTTAAAGCCTCCTCTAAGCGGTTGGTTAAGATTAAAGAGCAACCCTTATTAAACAAAGCCATGGGGTTAGTTGGATCTTGGGCCAAGGCCGCGTCAAAGGCTTGTAAAGCCGCCTCCCGCTCGCCTAAGCGCCCGTGGCAAACGCCTAAGCTATTAAGTAAGTTTAAGGAATTAGGCTCCAAGATTAAACCGTCTAAAAACTCTTTTTTCGCCCCAATCAAATCCCCGGCCTCAAACAAGTGGTCCCCCGCGATGTTTAAGCTTTGCGGCCCAAAGACAATGGTCGCGGTCGGCCCAGTCATGGCCGCCTCGACTAGGGCTTTTTTAGCCGCCGCCAATAAGTTATTGGGCCCCACCACCGGAAAGGGGGCGTAAGCTAAACCTAAGGACACCGGAAAATCCAAACCCGCCCGGATTCGCTCTATTTCCCCGGCGTAAGCGTCGGGCCCTAAAATTAAAAGGGCCGCGATGGTTAGCTCATCGAACTTGGCCGCGGCCACAAAGGACGTTTGGTCGCTCACGGCTTTGGCCATGAGGTTTAAGCGTCTTTTTATTTCCCCTGGCCCCACCAAGGAGGCCAGCTTTTCCCCCTCGTCAATGGCCATTAAAGCCACGGTCACGGTTTGGCCGCTCGCGACCAAGGCCCCGGCCTTTTGGGTTAGGTTAACCTTATCCAAATTGGCCCGGGCGGCCTCGTGGTTAATCAATCCCGAGCTTTCCTCGGCCTCGGCCTCCAAGGAACCTCCGTTTAAGTCCAGCTCACTGGCCATTAACCCGCTATATTCGCTTAAGGTCGAGTCCAAGCGGCGGTAGCTCAGCCGATCCCCCGGGTTTAGCCGGTCCCCGCCTAAATCCTGGACTTTGGCTAAAGAATAGTGGTCGCTGGTCTCAAAGATGGCGATTTCCCCAATGGTCTCGCCTTGGGAGTTTAAAACCGCGTAGATTTGCCCGGCCTTGGCCCCCATGGCCCGGCCTAAGTTAATAACCGCCCGGTCTGGCGGCAGAATTTGGGTGATTTGCCCGTGTTTAGCCACTAGATCGCCAAAGCCCACGATCTTCGGCCCGCTAGTTTGGTTAGCGGCGGCCCGAAGGGCCGTTCGGGCCCGCTCAAGCAATAAATCCGGCTCTAAGCTATACCGCCCCTCCGTTAAGTGATCCCCCGGAAAAGTGGCGTACCCCAGAGCGATCTTGGCCGCGGGTAAGCGCCCGGCGATAACCCGGCGGTAATCGGCCAAAAGGGTGGGGGCCTTAGTCGGGTTAGCCCACAAGGTAAGGCCAATCGTCTCTTGGTCCAAGCGGGCCAGGTTATGAACTTTAGGGCCCCGTAGTATTCGGGCTAAAGGGCGATCCAGCCCCTTAGCCCCCAGCCCCAAAGTCATGACAGCCACGATCAAAGAGGATTTATCGTCCGACCCAAAACCCATTAAGGCCTCGGGCTTAAAGCTGGGGGAACCTAGAAGCTTATTTAGGCGGCTCCCAAAATGGCGGCGACTGTAGAGGCCGCTTTCCGGGTCTTGGGTCAAGGCCTTTTTTAAGGCCAGGTTTTCCAAGGCCGAGTCGGCCATGGCCGGCCACAAGGCCAAGACCTCCGGGGAGGCCGGCGGTCGTCCGGCTTTTAAGCTGACCGAGACGTAACCTAAAGGCCGACCTTGGTAAGCTAAGGGGGCGGCCAGATCGGCCCCGGGCTCCGGGGTTACCCCGGTTTGAAACTCGTAGTCCGGGAGAAACCGGGCCAGAACCTGACGCAAAGACCGACTAAAGCGATCTAAATCCTTGGGGTTAAGATTTGGCCGAGAGGACATTTAATCCCATTCCTTTTTGATAAAATAAGGGCAATTAACGGATAATAACGTCAAGAATTTTATTTTGGAAATTTTTGGACTAAAGAAAGCCCATTAAACTATAGGTTTATTCAAGCGACAATTACTTACAATTCGCGATCTTTAACCTGGCTGAGCTTAAAAAATAAAAGGCTTTAAAGCCAAACGCTATAAATTGGTATTATAAAAAATAACTTATTAAAAGTCAACACTTTAATTTTTAATTCCGATCGCCTTAACCGGGTCTAAAAGGGGCCGACCCCCTTAAGACCCAAGGCCCAAGGCGACCCTTTCGAGGCGCGATTTATAGGTAAATTAAGGTAATTTAGGTATAAAGATAGATTTTTAAGGGAGGTCAAACTAAGCGGTAAAAAGTTATTAGGCGCAGCCTTCAGGTTTAGGTAGGCCAGCCATCCGGCAAGCCCCTTTACCGGGGCCCGAGGGGAAGAGTTCGTAAATGTATTTTAGTTTAAAGCCCGTGACCGCGGTCATGTCGCGCACCCGAGGCGGTAAGCCCCGCTCCTGATGGTAAGCCCGTAAAAGGCGCAGGACCTCCTCATGGTCCTCGGTTATCTCGTCGAGATCTTCTTTAATTCTGACCATTTCCACCCAGTTGGCGTCCCATTGGGTATAATCGAGTAAGAACCCTTCCGCGTCCACCTGGTAGGTTTGGCCATTAAATTCTAAAGTGTCCATTAGCCCTCCTTTTTAGTGGGGTTCTTGACGGCCAAAGGCGACCCGGGCCGACCAAAGACGGCTAAAGCCTCCTCAAAAGCCTCGGGCCGAGCCAAAAGATCCGGGCGAAACTTTTTGGTTTTGGCCACGGCCTCGGCTAACCTATAGGCGGCCACCTGGGCGTGGTCGCCGGACAGAAGAATCTTTGGGACCTCTAGCCCCCGAAAGGTTGAGGGCCGGGTGTAATGGGGGTGCTCCAAAAGGGAATGGTTAAAGCTATCCTCCAAGGTGGACTCGTTTTGGCCTAAAAACCCCGGAATAAGGCGGGCCACAGCCTCCATGACCGCCATGGCCGGAACCTCCCCGCCATTGACCACGTAATCGCCAATGGAGATCTCCTCGTGGACAAAAAGGTCCAAAAACCGTTGGTCAAAGCCCTCGTACCGCCCGCAGACTAAAGCGATCCGCGGTTTAGCGGCCAGGTCCTTAACTTTTTTTTGGGTCAAGGTCGTCCCTTGGGGGGTTAAAGCGATGACCCATAAAGGTTCGGTATTGTTTTTAGTTAGAGACTCAATGGCTAAAGCCAAGGGCTCGGCCTTTAAGACCATGCCCGCCCCCCCGCCATAAGGCCGGTCGTCCACCGTCCGATGGCGGTCAAAGGTAAAGTCCCGGAGGTTAGTGATATTGACCGTGATTAACCCCTTGGCCCGGGCCTTGGCCATAAGGGACTCGGTTAAAAAGGCGGCGAAAAGCCCCGGAAAAATGGTTAGAACCTCAAAAATCATGGGCTATCGGGGAAATTCTGGATCAACCCCGGGCGGTTTTCCACCACTAACTTTTTAGCGGCTAGATTAACCTCGGGGACCAGATCCTCGGTGAAGGGGATCAAGTTTTCCACCCCCCGATCGTCCGCGATGACCAGAACCAAGGTGTCCGAGGGGGTTAGTAAACCTTTAACCTGGCCCAAATAACGGCCATCGGTTAAGTAAGCGGCTAGACCGAGTAAATCGGCCTGGTAATATTCCCCTTCGGCCAAAGGCGGCAGATCCTCCCGTAAAACGGCTAGCTCGCGGTTTTTTAAAGCCGCGGCTTTCTCCCGGGTGGTCACCCCGGCGATCTTTAAGATGAGCCCGTAAGGGGCGATCTTGCCAGTCACTTTAATGGGTTGGGGAGCTTCCGGAACCGCCGGGGCTTCCGGGGCCGCCGGAACTTCCGGGGCTTCGACCGGCTCTTTGGACTCGATTGGCTCTGGAGATTCGACCGGAGCGACCGGCTCTTTTAGCTTTTGCGGTTTTTTGGGTTTTTGGGGTTTTTTAGGATCTTTAAGCTCTGGGCGAGCTTGGGGGGGCAAAAGAAAAACCTTGGGGGCCTTTAAAAGGCCCTCCGGGTTTTCTAAGTTATGGACTAAAACCGCCACCGCCCCATGGACCCCATGGGCCCGGATGATCCGGCCCAAGGGCAGATAAGCGGGGCTATTAGGCGTCTGGGGCGTCAAAGTCAGTGTCCACTTTAAGTAAGTAATTCTGGCCTTTTTTACTGGCCGCCACCGCCATTAGAACCCTCACGGCTCGAATGGTTCGACCGTTTTTGCCGATGACCGCGCAAAGATCGCTGGGGCTCACTTTTAAGAGGATTTCCTTCCGGCCAGGTTGGGGCTCCGATTCCGAGACCGTGACCTCGTCCGGGCGCGAGCTTAAGCTTTGGGCCAAAAAACGGACTAGTTCCAGCATAAAAGGTGGGTTTTTAGGCTACTTGGTTTTTGGACTTTAAAAGACTAGCCACGGTCTCCGTGGGTTTAGCCCCCTTGGCCAACCAGTCGTCCAAAACGTCCTTTTTGATTTCCAGATAGGCTGGCTGACGATTGGGGTCGTAAAACCCGGCGATAGCCAGAAAGCGGCCATCGCGCTTGGCCGCGCTGTCAGCCACCACCAAGCGGTAGTAGGGTTTTTTCTTGGCGCCCAAGCGGGCCAGTCGGACTTTCAAAGCCATTATAATGGTCTCCTTTAAGGGTTTCCCCTAGAAAATAAAGGCCGTAAAACTAATCGCGGGCCTAAAAAAATAAAATTTACCGCCCAGCTCGGCGCAATAAAGAAAAAAGCCCTTGGGTCATGTCCCCGCGTTTGGAGAACTGGCTCATGACTTTTTTGACCTCGTTAAAGTTCCGGATGAGCTGGTTAACGTCAGTGACCGAAGTGCCGCTCCCTTTGGCGATGCGGCGGCGGCGACTGGCGTCAATGATATTGTGATTATAGCGCTCTTCCATGGTCATGGAATCGATGATGGCCTCGATTTTCGCCATCTCCTTCGGGTTCGGCTGAGCTTCCCGCAGTTTTTTTAGTTTGCCCAAACCCGGAATCATGCCTAAAAGCGATTCCATGGTCCCGATTTTTTTCAGCTGGGTCATCTGTTGTCTAAAGTCGTTTAAAGTGAACTCGCCTTTAGTCAAGGCTTTGAGCATCCTCTGGGACTCTTCCTCGTCCACCACTTCCTGGGCTTTCTCAATTAAGCTTAGAACATCCCCCATGCCTAAGATTAATGAGGCCACCCTTTCGGGGTGGAAGACCGAGAAAGCCTCGACCTTTTCGCCCGTGCCCATAAACTTAATGGGCTTTTGGGTGACCGCCCGAATGGACATGGCCGCCCCGCCCCGGGCGTCGCCTTCCATCTTGGTTAAGATGACGCCGGTTAAATCCAAGGTCTGGTCAAAGTCCGTGGCCACCCGCACGGCCTCTTGGCCAGTCATGCCGTCAGCCACCAATAAGGTTTCCGCGGGTTTGACGATTGACCGGATGGCTAAAAGCTCATCCATCAGTTTTTGGTCAATGGACAACCGACCGGCGGTGTCAATGATGACCACGTCCGCCCCGACCGTTCCCGCCGCGACTAGGCAATCGCTAGCGATATCCTCCGGCCTTTGCCCAGCTTTAGTGGGGTAGACCGGGATATTGATCTCCCCGGCTAAGCGGGTTAACTGATCTATAGCCGCCGGTCGGGTGACGTCAGCCGGGACCAAGTACGGATGACGGCCTTGTTTGTGGATGAAGGCGGCCAGTTTAGCCGCTGAGGTGGTTTTGCCGGACCCTTGCAAACCCACTAACAAGATGGGGAAAGGTCCGCGCCCGGTGAAATCCAAGGGCTGGGCCTCCCCGCCCATTAAAGCGGTTAGCTCCTCGTAGACCACCTTAATGACGTGCTGACCCGCGGTTAAGCTCTTTAAGATCTCCTGACCCGTGGCCTTATGGGTCACGGTCATGAGAAACTCTTTAACCACCTTGTAGTTAACGTCGGCTTCCAAAAGAGCTAAACGAACCTCTTTTAGAGCCTCGCTAATGTTCTTTTCCGAGAGCTTCCCGTGGCCAGTTATCTTCTGGAAGACCTGACTTAATTTGTCCGTTACCCGCTCAAACATAAGGGTCCTTAACGCGAAAAAAGAATAGGGTTAAAGCTTAGGATTGACCGCCCTCAATCAAGGTTTTCAATTCCGGGGGGATGATTAAGTTAACTTCCTGATTAGCCTTATACAGCCAGAAGCTATACAAAGTCTCCCGTAACCTTTCCTCGGCGTTGGCCGCGGAAAAGCCGCCTGGGGAATCGATCTCGCTTTCGTCCGCTGGGGCGATCGCCTCTAAGCTAATGGCGATAAACCCTTGGGGCAGGGGGTTTAAGACCGGGATCGGCTCCGGGGCCACTTGACCCGGGGCGGCTAAGGTGACGTAGTTTCTAAGGAAGGTCGAAACGTCCGTTAAAATTAAGGGGGTCCCAGCGTCAAACAAACTTAGCCGCTTAAAGGCCGGGGATTGGCCAATCTCCGGCTTTATCTCCGGTAGGCTGGCCACGGCCGCGGCCCAACCTTCCTCTTGGGCCTTTTTCAAAAAAGCCCGGGCGTCGGCTAAAGCGGACCTTTCGGCGATTTGGGTGATTAAATCGCTTAAGGCTTTGGATTTAGTGGCCTCGTCCTCTAAGGTCGGTAAATAAGAGGGCTTTTTCTCGGCCACCGCGTACAAAGCGTAACTATTGTCCCCGCTTAAAGGAAAGCTGATCTGCCCAGGGTCAAGCTTAAAGGCCCTTTGCGTTTCCTCGGGTTTATCGGCCAAAAGGGGCGGCGGGGACTCTAAGTTAAAAAATTCGGTGGTCTCGGTCGTAAGACCCATGGTCTTGGCCGCGTCGGTTAAGTTAGCCGGATAGCGGGCCACCGTCTCTAGGCTCTCGATCTTTTCGGCGGCGAGGTTCCGGGCCTTTCTTAACTTCACGCTCTTTTCAATTTCTTCTTTGGCTTCCTCCAAGGTTTGGGTGGAGACCGGCGTATGGGAGCGGACTAAAAGGATATGGTAACCTAAAGGGGTTTTGACCGGGCCAATGGGTTTATTAAGGTTCTGGATCCCTGCCCCAAAGATGGCCTCGTCAAAGGCCCCTAAGGTCTGACCCCGGATAACCTCTTTTAAGTCCCCTCCAAGGGAGGCGGTGGTGGCGTCTTGGCTGACCTCGCCGGCTAAGGTGGCGAAGTCCTCGGTTTTGGCCATTTCCAGAATCTCTTGGGCTTTGACCAAGGTCGCGGCCTCGTCCTTGGGGGTGACGTTTTGGGGGTCAGGGTATTGGATTAAGATGTGGCTAACCTCGGCTTTTTCCGGGGTGGTTAGCTCGGACAAAGAGCTATTGTAAGCGTCTAAGATTTCTTCCGGGGAGGCGGTGACCTCGTCTAAAAACGCCGAAGCCGGAACTTCCACGTACGTAAGCTTAATCTCCTCGGGGATGCGATATTTTTCTTGGTTAGCGGCGAAGTAAGCGGCTAGCTCCGTGTCCGGGGGGTTTAAACCGATCATGTAGCTGGCGGTTTTAAACTGGGCGTAGTTTAAAGTGATCCGATCGTTGGAAAAATGGAACTCCTCCACGATCTGGCTTTTAGGGATGTGACTTAAGCCCCGAACGAGGTTGGACATCTGCTCTAAAAGGATGTTTTCCCGGATAAAGTTTTCGTAACTAGCCAATGATTGGCCAAAGCGCTTAGTGACCGTGTCCCGGTAGAGGTCCAGGTTAAAGCGTCCGCTCTCATCGAGGAAGAGGGGATCGCTTTTAATGATTTTATTAACCTCAGCGTCGGAAACCCTTAAGTTAAAGGAGTCAGCCAGCTTTAAAAGGTTATGGCGCTCCAAAAGGGTGGCTAAGGTCTGGCGGTAAGAAACCGTTTCCAGTTGGCGGATATCGCCGGGGTTAGTCTGGCGGAGCTGGTCCAAAACTCTTCTTTGGGTGTCCCGAAAAGTGGCTAAGCTGACCCTTTGGTCATCCATGGTGATGGAGGTCTGATTAGAGGTGTCTTGACCGCCCACGCCCCAGAAAATAAAGACTATGGCGATGGCCCCAATGATGAGAACGCTGATGGTCCCCCCGGAACGCTGTCTTATGTACTTGAGCATATTCCGCCCTGAAGGCCCTATAAATGGCCCTCTAAAAGATAAAAAGCGCTAATTAAAAGGTAAAACCTTCCTAATTAGCTTTGGCTTTTAAGCCTAAAGGCTTGTAATTAAAAGGATGCGGGATGGGAGGTACGGCTAACTGACCGGTGGCCCAGGCCCTAGGCGCCTTCAAAATAATACAAATAAGACCTAAAATCAAGGATTGGCGCCTAAAGAAAATAAAGATCTCTTCTGGTTAGATGGGTCCACGAGCCGATAATTTCTCATAAGGGCTGGCTAGTTAGGGCCGGCTAGTTAGGCTAGCTATACTCAGCGTCAAAAGGATTTTCCACTTCCACCCAGAAATCAGGATGTTTCTGATTTCTGGCGCTGTGACTGGCCGTCCTTTTTATGGCTTTTTTTATGGCCGCCGCCTGAATAATGAAAAATTTTACGGCTCAAGATTCGCCTTTGAACTCTAGGCCTAAAATCATCGTGGATTCGAAAAATATATCTCTAAAATTTGGTCTTTACTAGGCTTAATTGAATAATATAGATATTAATAAAAATAAAGTCAATAAAAATATGTGATTTAAGTTGAAAAGATATATAGAACATTTATGATTAACATTAGTCATTTAAGTGGTTGGTCAGTTCCAAGAGTATTTGGCGTTGAAGCTTCGCT
>JAISRZ010000063.1 GCA_031273455.1 Deltaproteobacteria bacterium
GGCAAGCAAACTTATCGACAATTCAAGAATATATCCGTCAACAAGGTTAACTCAGACATAAGACGCATTCATCCGCTAGACTAAAGTCTAGCGGTTTTCTGCGAAAGACCTTATAAAACGCCTCTCTTCTCTCCCTAGAAAGGTCTTCTAAAACGCGACTTATCTGGGGAGCGGCGGCGATATCCACGTCAATTTCCCTTAGCCACAAAGGAAAGCTCTTTAACGACCCATTGGTCACCGCCAAGTAAGTGGCGAATAAAGTTAGACATTCAGCCTTAAATTCGCCAAAAACCTCGTTTAAGATGTCAGTCAAACCAATGTTTTGGGCCAGGTTCTTAAAAAAATAAGGAGTGGCCTAATCTTTGACGGAATCGAAAAGAGCCGCGCGGGTCTGGGAATCGAGGTTGATATTTTGGTGGTTATCTAGGGTGTTTAGCTCATATATAGATTTTTCGGTCATTTTTTACCTAATCCGTGGTCGCTCAACCCCAAAGATTGACTAATCTTTGGGGGTTTTTATTATTTAGTTAATATTTAATGGTTTAAATAAGAAAATAAGAAGCTCTTTAAATGGCGTAACCCGTATTTAAAAGTTATTAGACGATGAGAATAATAAAGAAGATGATCAAAATAACCGCGACCATAAACTTAAAGAGGGTGGAGGCCAAAAAGCCCAATAAAGCCCCTAAGCCGGCCTTTAAAGCGTCGTTTAAATCGCGTTTGGCGAAGATGAGCTCAAAAACCGCGGCCCCGCCAAAGGTGCCAATGATTAGACCGGGTAGGTTAAAGAAAATCGCCCCTAAGATAGCCCCGACAATGGCCCCAATCATGCCGGCTTTGCCCCCGCCAAACTTCTTGGCCCCCATCATGGAGGCTAACTGGTCCAAAACTACGCTAAGAGCCACGACCGCGCCAACGATGACCATGGTCCCTAGACCATAACTGGCCCAACCCGAGTAGAACCCATAGCCTAGGTAGGCCACAAAAATAACCGGGATCCCCGGGACAATGGGTAAAAGCGAGCCGGCTAGCCCGACTAGCATCAATAAAATAGCCACGATAATGGCGATTACTTCCATTCAATCTCCTTAAGGTCGCCCTTTGGTCTTAAAAACGTCTCTAGCGGCCTATCAAGTTTATCTATTCTTGTTTTTTAATCTAAAGGGATAAATAAGTAGGAGGCGATGTCCCCGCGCTTCAGCCACAAAACCACCGGGTCCTCATGGCGATGGGCCCGTAAAGCCGCGTTGTATTCCTCTAAGGTCTTAACTGGCCGCCGGTCCACTTCCAGGATGATGTCCCGAACCTCCACGCCCGCGAGTTTGGCCGGGGAGACTTCTTGGATCCCTTCCACCAATAAGCCGCTAGTGACGCCTTCCAGCTTTTCGGCTACGGCTGGGGTGATTTCTCTTAGGGTTAAACCTAAATCCAATAACCCCCGATAGACCGATGGGCCGGTGTCGGGCACGGGCTCATCCAAGCGGCCCATGGTCAGATCCAAGGTCAGTCTCTTTTGGTCCCGAACTAGGGCCACTTTAGCCACTTCCCCAATGGGGGCGTCCGAGGCCAAGGCGGTCAGATCGTCAATCCCTTTAATGGGTTTCCCGTTAAACTCGACAATGACGTCCCCAGCCTTAACGCCAGCTTTATTGGCCGGGGCCCCGCTAACCACATCGGCCACTAGGGCCCCATCCCGGTTGGGTAACCCAAAGATGGTGGCTAACTCACTCGTTAAAGGCTGAACCACGGCCCCAATAAAGCCTCGTTCCACGTAACCATGGGCCTTTAACCGGGCCACAATCTTTTTGACTAAAGAGGAGGGGATGGAAAAACCAATGCCCTCGCCCCCAGCGAAGATCATGGCGTTGACCCCCACCACCTCGCCTTTGAGGTTAAGAAGTGGGCCCCCGGAGTTACCTGGGTTAATGGAGGCGTCGGTTTGGATAAAGTCATCGTATTGGCTAGCCCCAATGACTCGGCCTTGGGCCGAGACAATGCCTTTGGTCACCGTGTGCTCTAAACCAAAGGGGTTGCCAATGGCCAAAACCCAGTCACCGATTTGGGTCTGACTGGAGTCGCCTAAGGTGATAAAGGGGTAAGGCCCGGACTCGGTTAAGCGCAATAAGGCTAAATCGGTTTTGGGGTCCCGACCCACGGTTTGGGCGATAACTTCCCGGCCATCGACAAACTTAACCGTGATGTCCCCAGCCCCTTCGACCACGTGGTCGTTGGTGATGATAAAACCCTCTGGATCAATGACAAACCCCGACCCTTGGACCCGTTCTTTAGCTGGTGGGGAATTTTCGCGCTTGGGCCGCGATTTGGGGTTCGGGGATTCTGGGGAGCGCGGCCTTTCCGAGTAATCGTCCATAAACCCATCAGGCGGCAGTGGCGGGCCATCGCGCTCTATTTCCACCGGGCCTTTAACGTTACTGACGGTTTTGGAGGCGAAGATGTTCACCACCGCTGGTTTGATCCGCTCGGCCAAGTTGGCTAAGGAAGGTAAATCCACTAGATCCGGTAATTCCGAAGAAGGGCTGGTTTTAGTTAGGTTAACCGGGCTTGGGGGCGGGGAAACGCTTGGCTGATTAAGCGGGCTTTGGGCGGCTAAAGAGCTAGAAAGCCAGGCGCTGGCCCCGGCTAGAGCCAGAGCCAGAAAAACTAGGCCGATTATTTTCGCGAGTTTGTCCATGACTTAAATCCCTTAGGGTCTTTAACGTTTTAGGCATTATAGCCCGGACGAGGCTGAGAGGGAATTATTTTGGCCCCAGGGGCGACTAATTTATGATCTTATCTTTATGAGCTCATCTTTATGAGTTCATCTTTATGAACTTATAGGGGGGGCTATTCCAGTTTTTGAAGATGCGCGTACAGGTTTTGAAAATCTAAAGGCCAAGGGGCTCGAAGGGCTAAATGGCCCCCTGGGGCCCGGGGGATAGTTATTCTTCGGGCGTGGAGGAGCTGGCGCCCTAAAAAGGGGCTTAAACTCGGAAAACTGGCCAGTAAAGGCCCGAGTTTGGGCCCATAGACTGGATCGCCTAAAACCGGGGCTTTAACCTTGGCCAAGTGGACCCGGGCTTGATGGGTCCGACCGGTTAAAAGCGTTAGCTCCACTAAGCTTAAGTTCGTTGGCGGAAAGACCTTTAAAACTTTAATGAGGGTCTTCGCGGGCCGCCCATTGGGGATTACGGCCATCTTCCGCCTTTGGGTGGGGTGACGGCCAATGGGTTGGTCCACTAACCCTTGGGTCACGGGGACCCCCAAGGTGAAAGCCAAGTACTTTTTAATAACTTTTCGGCTCGAAAAGGCTTTTTTTAAAAACTCCCACGAAGCGTTGGTTTTAGCGATAACCATGATCCCGGTGGTGTCCTTATCCAAGCGGTGGACTAAACCGGGCCGCTCTGGGTCGCCCACGGTGGCTAAAGTAGGCTCCAAGGCTAAAAGATACGGGGTTAAGGTCGGCCCTTTAACCCCCGGCCCGGGGTGAGCCGTTAGATTTGCCGGTTTATTAATAACTAAAATCTGACTGTCTTGGTAAAGGATATCCAGCTTAATATGGGGATCAAGGGTTAAAGGAGCGACGTCTTCCTCTAACTTTCCACCCTCGATTTTTTGGCCGGTTTTAACCGTTAAGCTGGCCTTAACCTTGACCCCATCCACGGTGATGAGGCCCCTTTTGGCGGCTTTAGCGATTTTGGCCCGCGGTTGGCCCCAAGCTACGGCTAAAAGCTTATCCAAACGTAACCCCGCGTCTTTAGGTTGGACCAAAAGGGTCAAAACTGACTGGGTGGGGGCAGGGCTTAGGGTTGGGGAAGTCAAAACGTTGGCGGTCTTTAATGGGAGACAGTTTTGGGGGGCGGAAAAAAACTATCCAACTCGCGCCCAACCCCGGCTTCCTCGCGGCGGGTGACCATGGATATCTCTTTAATCAATAAGGACCGGGCCGTGTCTAAAAGCTTTCTTTCCCCAAAGGACAATTCTTTGGACCCGCGCATGGTCATTAGCTCGCGAATAACGTCGCAGACATCGACGATGGCCCCGGTTTTCAGCTTATCTAGGTAATGGCGGTGGCGCCGGTTCCAGTTACTGGCTTCCATGATGACCGCCGGGCTCTTTAACCGCTCATAAACGCCTTTAACCTCGCTTTTGGCGATTAAAGGGCGTAAACCGATGTCCTCCAGGTTGCGGACCGGAATGGTTATCTTCATGCCATTATCCAGGATACGGAGGATCACAAGGGAACTATCCACCCCATTAACGGGCTGGTTCTCCACGCTTTCCACCTGACCCACCCCGTGAGCTGGATACACCACTAGATCGCCAACTTTGAGAAGCAAAACCCTAGGCCTCCAGATTAAAATTGCGCCAAGAATATATTAGCCTTAAAGACTTTTTTCGTCAACTTAAGGTCTTAACAATTAGGTTTTTTAAGGGGTTTAGCCCGTCTCAAAACCTTGGGTTAGTTAAAGGAAAAGAGCCCTTAAGAATAGGTGATTTACAGATGATTGGCCCATAGTTAAGATTTTTTCGTGGGCTAGCCAAAGGCGGATTTTGGCCTGGCCAAAAATTAAGTCGCGAAAAATTATCGGGCCATATTTAAGGTTACGGAACCGGATTTTAGGCTAACTTAAGGTTCGAACTTTAGGGCGCCTTAACCAAAAATTGGCCTTTCCCTCTTAACCCCGCCCCAAGGGGCGGGGTTAAGAGGGGCCATTTTTCCGCTGGGAGGTAACGATTTATTGGCGCGTTATTAATTCTATTTAGACGTTATAATAGTTATTTAAATTTAAAGATAAGTAAAGAAAAAAACATATCCTGTTTTCGTTTATAACTAATTACGGTTTGGAAAATTCGCTGGTTAAAGAGTAGTTAGTTGGAATTAGGCCAGGGCGATGAGACCGGCCAAAAGAGCCTAAGTTTGGCTAAATTTAACCTATCGCGATTTAAAGCGAACCTTTAATTTGTCCCGATTCTGTGCTACAAATATTAGACCAATTTGATTATTGGCGTCTGGTCGTATCTATTTTTTCCCCAGCTAAAATATTTTATTTTGGCCGTAAAAGGCCAAAAAATTTATTGACAAAAATAAAGGCTAAAGGCGTTTAGGCCCATGGGCTTTGATCCTTACGACAATCGAACGGTTAATTCCGAAAGCCGCTGGCCTCTGTGGGCCGTGGTTAGCGGAGCGGTCGTTTTATTGGGTTTAGGGCTTTTTGTTTGGTATTTAGTGGGCCCAGAGTCTTTGGCCCGGGTTTATGGCCAGACCTTAGGGCCGCCTTTAGTGGTTAACTATTTGGAAATAACGGTTAACGGTCAGGCTCATAGAGTCCCCTCTTGGGGGGAAATAGAGGTTAACCCCAAAGAGACCATCGCCATTAAGGGGTTAAACACCAACCGCTGGAAAAACTATGATTTACTTTTTTATTCCCCGGACATTGACGTTAACCAGCTCGTTAAAGGGGGCCAAAGTTTAGGGGGCTTTTTGGGGGCCGCGGCTTTTTTAGACCCTAAGACCGTGACCATCGAGGTGCGGGACGAGGGAAAAGTCGCGGCCACTTTTACCTTAAAAGGCGTATTTACGGCCCCAGACTACGAGGAATTGGCCTTAAGCGCGGTTGAGCCAGAGCGGAAAATCGAGTATTATCGGAAAGCTTTGGAGCTAGACCCGAAAGCCCCGGCCTACGCCGTAGGGTTCCGGGCCGCTTTGGAGGCCGCTGGGCGAAAAGACGAGCTCATTAAATTACTGGAAAGCGACCTGACCGCGGCTAAGCTGGCGGAGCGTTTACCCATATTAGTTAAGCTCTTGGCCTTATATCGGGATAAAAAAGACTTTAACGCTGAGATTACTGTTTTAGAGCGACTTTTAGCTTTAGTGGAGGACCCCGGAGCCACTTTAAATCAAGGCCCGGGGCCAAGTTTAGGCCCCAGTTACTCCCCGGAAAACTTACGAGCCACCTTAGCTCGGGCCGTCCAAGAAAAAGACCCCCATAAAGCCGTGGGCTTATTGGAGACTTTAGCCGCTAAAAACGACGTGGGGTCTTTAGGCTATTTAAATGAGCTAGTGGGTTTGTATCGGACCCTCCAAAACCCGGGGTTAGAGGAAGCCACCTGGGTCCGGATGCTACCCCTGGCCCCCCCGGAAACCTTACCCAACGTCTTAGGGGAGATCATCCGCTTACGCGAGGCCCGTTCCGACAAACCCGGGCTCATCGAGGCTTACGCCAGTTTAGCTAACCTTCTGCCTTCCGGTCCAGCCAAAGCCAACGCCCATAAAAGACTGGGTTACTTAAGGTATGAAAGCGGGGATTTAGTCGGGGCGGCCACGGCTTACCACGCGGCCATCGTGGAGGATCCGCAAGATCCGGCGGTCTTTTTGAACCTGGCCCGCTTAGCTTTGGCCCAAGAGGATCGAGTGGCTTACCGGGATAACCTTGTTAAGGCCCTGGCTTTGGACGATCAGCCGCCAATCCGCTTGGAGTTGGCTCAGGCTTTAACCAAAGATGGGCTGAAAATCGACGCTCTTCGGGAGTATGAGGTTTTAGCCAACTTAAAGGGCGCGGATCAAGAAACCCAAAATCTAATCAACCAAGCTAAAACCCAACTGGTGGCTTTGGCTCGGCCCGAGGATGGGGTTATCACCGAGGCCTTTGAGACGGTTTTATACCAGAGCTCCATAGAAAGCGTGGAGTTTTACAACTTGGGCGTGGCCCACTTCCAGAAGAAAAATTGGGATAAAGCCATTAAGGCCTTTTTAAGGGCTTTGGAGCTGGACCATCAAAAACAGTTGGAAGTGGACATCCGAGGTTACTTACTGGCCCTTTACAAAGAAACTAACCAAACCGCCAAGATGCTGGCCGAGGCTAATTGGATCTATCCGGCTAACCCGGAAAAAAGGGACGCCCGGGATTTAATCGCCCACGAGTTCGAGAAAGCCAATGACTGGGCCGGGCTGGCTAAAGCGGCCACGGAATGGACCGGCCAAGCGGATGAGGCCCAAAACTGGCGGTATTTGGCTTTGGCCCAAAGAAAATTGGGTAAAAATAAGGACGCGGCCGAAAGCTTACTAATGGTGGCCAAACGCGACTCAAAAGCCTCCACCTGGTTAGCCGCGGGCGAGGCTTTGGAAAAGGTCGGGAGCGTTAAGCGAGCCAAAACCGCTTACCAAAGGGTCATGGATTTAGACCCCGGGAACGCCAAGGCCGAGGCGGCCTTGGTGCGGATGGCCATGCAGGGTCTTAATAAGGGGCGTTAGCCCCCTAATCGCGGAAAATAGGCTCCAAAGGGCTAGGGTTCCACCTTTTAGCCAAAAAGGATTCTTATATCAGCCATGGGCGTGTTGTTAGATTTAATCCAGCGGGGCGGCTGGGTGATGTACCCCATCTTATGCTGCAGTTTAGCGGCTTTAGCCATTGTCATGGAGCGGATCTGGAGCTTAAGGCGCTCCAAAGTGGCCCCTCGGGGGTTAGTCTACTCGGTTAATGATTTAATCGCTAAAAGGCGTTACAACGAGGCCGCTTTTTTATGCCAAGACGGGGCCACGGCGGCTGAGCGCTTAATTCGTCAGGCCATTAAGATGACCGGGCACCCGCGGGCGGTCTTTCGGGACGTCATGGAAGAGACCGGCCGTAGGGAAGCGGTTTTTTTAGGCTCGCATTTGGAGTTATTAGGGGTTATCGCGGCTATTTCCCCGCTTTTAGGTTTATTGGGCACGGTCTCTGGGATGATTAGCGCCTTTGGGGCCGTGGCCCAGGCTGGTTTAGGCAACCCTGGGTTACTGGCTGGGGGCATTGGCCAAGCTTTATTGACCACGGCCGCCGGGTTAGTGGTGGCTATTCCGGCTATGGTCATTCACCGGTTGCTTTTAAGCCGGGTGGAGACGTTAACCGGGGATTTAGAGGATTTGGGGGCGGATTTATTGGAGTCCTTAGCCGCCCCGGACCCCTACGCCCCAGTGGAAAGTCTATAGGACAATTAGCCCCATGAACTTTTCTAGCGGCAAAGCCCGCTTCTCCTCGCCAGCGGTCAATATGACGCCCTTAGTGGACGTTATCTTACAATTGGTCATCTTTTTTATGGTCACCGCCCAGTTCGCGGTTTTACCGGGGTTAAAGCTGGAGCTCCCGGAACTGGCCTCCAAAACCTTGGTTAAAACCGATGAGCGCTTGGAGATAAGCTTAACCGCCCAAAACGACTTATTTTTTGAGGGCCGCCCGACCACCGTGGCCCGCTTAGGGGACCTATTAGAGCAGACCGGGGCCGACGGTCAAGCGGTGGTGGTCTTAATCACCGCTGATCGGGCCGCTGATTACGGGGTGGTTTTTGAGATTATTGAGGCTTTGCGCTTAAAGAATTTTAACCGGGTGGTCATGGGGGCCACTTTAAAAAGCCCCGAGGACAATTAGGTTGACGACAACTAGCCTGGCGACAACTGGAAGGCGACTGGCCTAAGAACAAAAAGGAGGGGAGATGAGCGATCATAACGACAATATGGGCCATGGGTCCAAGTTTCGGCGGATCTGGGGTCGTTTCTCCGGCGAGAGCGTGGATTGGGCTGGGAAAGCCGTTAAAGCCTTTGTGGTCTTAGGGCTAGCGGCCTTAATTTTCTACGTTTTAGGGGCCAATGACGGGTTTTACCGGGAAAATGAGCTAAAAAACCGGAAAATAGCCTTGGAAGCGGAAAACCTCCAACTTGAGGAGGAAAACCGCCAGTTAACCTCCCGGCTAGAGCGCTTTGGCCAAGACCCGGAGTTTATGGAGGATGAGGCCCGCCGGAAGCTAAGGCTAGTGCGGCCGGGGGAAGTTATTTACCGTCTGGCGGAGGAGCCGGATTTAAGCGACAACGAGGCGACTGAAAGGTTGCGTTAATCATAGAGCCCTTAATAACCTAAATTGGGGCGTTTATTGGTTTTGGAGGATGGGTTTACATGTATTCCACCAGTGATTTTCGGAAAGGGCTTAAGGTAACGTTTAAAGACGAGCCTTACGTCATAGTTGATTTTCTACACGTCAAGCCAGGCAAGGGCGGGGCCTTTGTGCGGACTAAGATCAAGAACCTTTTAAACGGTCGGGTCTTAGACGAGACCTTCCGCTCCGGGGAGAAGCTGGAAGAGCCTGACTTGGAGGAAAAAAACGTGGAGTACTTGTACTTCGACCCCAAAGACGGTTACGTTTTCATGGATAAGGCCACCTACGAGCAGATCCATTTAACCGCCGACCAAGTCGGGGATAACCGCTTCTACCTCTTGGAGAACACGGAACTGTATTTAAACTTCTTCCGGGGTCAACCCATTGGCCTAGAGTTTCCGACCACCGTTAACCTAGAGGTCACCCGTAGCGATCCGGGCGTCCGGGGCGACACGGCCACTGGGGCCAATAAACCGGCCACTTTGTCCACTGGGTTAACGGTCCAGGTCCCTTTGTTTATTAACGAGGGCGATGTCTTAAAGATCGACACCCGCACCGGGACCTATATTGAGCGGGTTAAAGGAAAATAAGCCCCTAAGCCATTAGGGCGTAAGGTCACTCTTTTTAAGCTTTCTTAACCCTAAATTTAGCGCGGTTTATATTAGAGTAAGACCGGGCCCCTCAGGTGGAATATTCTAGGGTTTATTTAAGTCACTATATATAGCGCGCTATCCATTTTTTCGAGCGATGGGTGGCGCGCTATTATGGTTTGGGGCTTAAAGCGCCTGGTTGATCGCAAACTTTCATTTGTCCGATGAGCCTTAAATTCGTTAAGTTTGTTTTTACGCGCGAGATATTTTCTTCTTAAGGATCGCGGGCGGTGACTTGGGCTAGACTGGATAGTGGGTTAAAAGTTCTTAGGGCTTTGGGAGAATTTTTACTGGTTAAACGGCCGATTCTGGCTAGAAAATTTAAAGCGCCCTAAGCCTTGGCTTTAGAACAATTACCAAGGTCAACTGGCTGTAAGACGCGAAAAGGCTTTAGGCTCGCTCGCTCGCTTAGAGGAATTTTGATTATTTTGGTCAACTTTTTCGTGGTCGACCAGGAAGACTACCCAATGCCGCCACTTGATTTAACCAGCCGATAGACCGCGGGGGAACCGCTCTTTTTTGGCTGGCCGAACAGGTTTAAATAGGCCGCCGAAAGCTTTTGGTTATGGCTCAAAGCCAGTTTCCTAGCCCAAAAGGTTAAGTGAAAAACGTTTTATTAGGCTAATGGCGAAAAGTTCCTATGGCCCCTAAAGGCGGCATACTAATCACCGCCAAAAATGACCTTGACCTCGCCTCGACCAAAAACGCCCACGCCCACCGTCAGCGCCTTCTGGCCTTTAAGGTGGTAATGTTGGCCATACATTTTATCCTTGATGGCTTTCAAGGCGTCTTGGGCTCTTTTATTTAAGACAGCCTCGACATTATCTTGGCCAACGTCTTGGGCGTACTTCAGCTCGACAATCACATAGGTCTGGTCATTCAGGGCCAGAGTCAAATCAGGCGTCCCTTTGGAGCCAGGTTCTTCGGCCCTAGCGTCTTTTAGCAATACTTTGCAGTATACCCAAAGAAGGGAATGGTAGAAAGATTCCCTTGGAGCGCGTCCATGTTCGTCAGCCGAATCTTGATCGGCGCGCGGATGGAGTACAGCCGGGAGTTCGGCGTAAAGGGCCGCGATGATTTTAGATAAGGCCTCCGCGTCGCGTTTCAGGAAGGCGGTTTCTAATTTTATAGCTTCCTGAACTTTTTTAGTGTCTTTCACTAACAGCTTAAATAAATTCATTGAAAAATTAGAGTAAAATTCATTTTTTAATTCAAAATTAGGAACTTTCAGTGAAAAACATTCTACGCTATTCTTATAGTATCGCTTATCGATCGTCAAATAACCTGTCTGAAATAAAAAAGGCACCGCTTTAACCTGGTCTGGGATTAACTTAGCTAGTAGCTCATCTAAGGGGACACCTTCCAACTTGTCAAAGGTTAATTCAAAAGAGGAATTTTCGAAGACATTCGTTAATAAATTTTCCGACGCGCCGGATAATTTCCAAAATCTTCCAAAAGTATGGATATCCAAAAAATTAATGATAGAAATCGGATTTAAGACTTTAGTCAGACCATCCCAAGAATAGCCATCATACCAGTTTAGAATTTCCTTTTTGAGGGCGGCCGTTGTGGACAATACCTGGCGCCCCGACTTCGTTGTCGCCAAATAGTTGTCCGAATTTAAGGATTGGAGAATGGCGGGATAACGATCGCCAAAATAATGATCCATTTCTTCTGGGGTGAATCCGCAGATAGCGGCGTACTTCTTATCAAAAGAAATGTCGTAAAGGTTGTTCAGCCCAGACGATATCCCCATCATTGAGTAACGAGTGACTCCGGTCACAAACGCCAAACGCAGAAGAGAATTTACGGTCTTGAGACCTCCGTAGAATTTAGAGAGAACTTTGGTATTTTTCTCGGCTAAGATCTTATCAGGCAACGCTGAGCTAACCGGATCATCATATTCGTCAATTAAAAGCACAACGTCTTTTTGGTGTTTATTACGCGTTTTTTTAATCAATTCTTTAAGAGCGTTGTTATAGTCTTTGGACTTCAAAGTTAGATTGTTTTCTTCCGCCAATAGGTTTAGGCTACCCATGAGCGCTCGCTTCAATTCTTCCGGGCTGGAATTGGCAAGAGACATATCTAATCTTAAGACCGGATATTGGGGGAAATCATACCCTAATTTTTGAATTTGTAACCCATCAAAAAGACTCGCGTCTCCACTAAAAATTTCCGCTACGGTATCCAATACCAAAGATTTGCCAAAACGTCTGGGACGAGAAAGGAATATAGCGTTATCGGGACCCAAGACAAGTTCACGCAATAAACCGGTCTTATCCACATAGACATAGTCATCTTCGATCAGCGTTCGAAAAGGAGTGAAATCGGTCGTGAGTTTTTTGAAGCTGGTATTCAAAGGGAACCTCTAGTGATAACGCGTCCACCAAAATACGTGGCCGCTTGATTCTAGCCCCCAAAGGCTTAGGCCGACCCATGGACGCGTCAAGAACAGACCTATCGTTAAGCGCCCAAAGACTTTTAGATATAGGTGAACGACCAAAAAAAGCCCCAAGGCGAATAATATATTTATTAGATCATAACCCCATTCGTTTAGAAAAACAACTGAAAAATTGACTATAAACCGCTGATACCCCAAAATACTTTATGCGGTTTTTTTGATAAAATAACAAAAACAACACATTTTTTATTATTATTATATATGTCTTCAAAACTAAGTTAAGCTATGTTTTCCGTGGCCAAGCCCTTTTGGCCGCGTAAAAACCTGGCCTTTCGCGGTAATATAGGGAACGTATTCGGGTTCCGCGCCATTTGAGCCCATGAAGTTAACTATGGCCTTCTTAAAATTTGTATCAAAAAATAGGGGAATATAGAACTGGCCCAGGTAAGATTCCGCGTAAAGTAACCAGGTAACTAAGCCGGAGCCTTAGGTGGCCCTTAAGCGGGTGGGAGAGCGATCGTGACTGAACCAGGTGGGTCCAGGTCCAATAGGGCCGGTTCCCGATGGATGGCCAGTCCCTCCAATAAAAGGGGTAACGAATCCATCTTGGGTCTGAGCCATCAAAGACGCCTAAGATAGGCTAAGATAGGCGTTGTCTAATCTGGTCTGATAGTTTCGAATTGTTTTTCTATAAGATTATTTGGCCTACGGCTTTTAGGTTAGGTAAAGACAAGTAGGCTCCAGATAGAAAGTCTAATTAAGCGACAAAAATATATAAACTTAGGCTGTTATTTTAAAAATGAATTTTTAATACATTATTTATCATAATAAATTACGATTTTATGATTATAGACGCCCCTTTAGTCAAAATTAAAGCGCTTTAAGGATAACGAAGTCATGACCGAAGCGATTGGTTGATTTACGGTGACCTTTCTAGGACGGAAACGCTCTGATAGACGGCTGGCTCCATATCGTCAATAATTTAGATTAGGCGGTCCACGCGATAATGTTGATGGCTTATCTCCCAAGCGTTTTTAAAGAGGAAACTTTGGAGCGGCTCCAGTTCGTCAGGAACCCTGGAGTGGATCTACGCCTTAGTTTTCAAAATAAAGAGTATAATATAAAAACTCAAATAGTCTAAATGAGCTAAGATAAAGGACCAAGCTTAGTTGGCCCCAGATTGATCTAGGATCGATCTAGGATCGATCTAGGCTCCGCTTTTAGAAGGCAATGATTGGTCTATTTTGAGCGCGGCCCACGGGTGGAGCCGGGTAAAATAATCGTCAAAAAATTGTCAAAAACAATCGTCAAAATTCGTCAAAAAATTGTCTCGCCCAACAATTAGCCTGGCGATTTGACAATTCAAATCGTTAAGCGCTCTAAATTAGTCTTTAAACCCAAAAATACGCGTTTTCCGGGAAATCCAGCTCCAAAACTCCCAGAGGTCTTTAACCCCTGGTCTAGGCCCCTTAAAGACCGGTCGCCTGTCCCTTTAAGACGCCAACTATTCTGTCCAGCGATTTAGGGGGTCCTTTTAAAGAACCTAAATTGTAAGCTAATCACCTTAAATTAAAGCCAAGGCCAGGGGTGGATTAGCGGGGTTTTTCCCGGGTTTTTAAGTTAAACAAAAGGTTATTAGCGATTTTTTAGATTAAAAATGCTAAATTAGTTATTTTTTTAATACAACGGTAAATTTTTGTCTTTTTCCGAATCTTGACAAGCTAGGAGGCGGTGGCTATAATTAAAAATTGTCCGGTAAACCAGCGGGACTTTTGGGGCAGGGCGATTAGCTCAGTTGGATAGAGCGTTAGCCTCCGGAGCTAAAGGCCGTGCGTTCGAATCGCACATCGCCCACCACTAAACTAGATCCTTTTGGACTTTGGCCTTTCTGGTTAAAGTCCTTTTTTTTTATGGACCCCTTCAATTTTGAGGATTACAATGACCAAAGAGTACAGCGTCGGCGTTCTTGGAGCCACGGGAGCGGTCGGCCAGGAGATGCTGAAAAATCTATCTGAGAGGGGTTTTCCCGTGAAATCCCTTAGGCCTCTAGCCTCCCCCCGGTCGGCTGGCCAGAAAATCGAGTTTGACGGCCATGAGGTCAAAGTTGAGCCAGTTGGGCCTAATGCCTTCGATGGGCTGGACATATGCCTCTTCTCAGCTGGGGGGGACGCTAGCCAAGAATGGGCCCCAGTGGCCGCTAAAGCCGGGGCGGTGGTGGTGGACAACTCCTCCTGCTGGCGCCAAGACCCTCGGGTGCCTTTAATCATCCCGGAAGTTAACCCCGGGGCCTTAAAGAAGCACAAGGGCATTATCGCCAACCCCAATTGCTCCACTATCCAGATGCTGGTGGCTTTAAAACCCATCTATGACGCGGTGGGCATAAGGCGGATCGTGGTGGCCACTTACCAAGCGGTCTCCGGGACTGGCCATAAGGGCGTGGAGGAATTGGCCGAGCAGACTAGGCGCCTTTTTAACGGCCAAGAGGCCGAGGCTAAAGTCTATCCGCATCGGATCGCTTTTAACTGTTTGCCCCATATTGACGTTTTTTTGGATAACGATTACACCAAAGAAGAGATGAAGATGGTTAATGAGACCATCAAAATCTTTGACGATCAAAATATTAAGGTCTCGGCCACTTGCGTGCGGATCCCGGTTTTCTCGGCCCACTCGGAAGCCATCTGGATTGAGACCGGTCGGCCTATTTCCCCGGACGCGGCTCGCGAGCTACTTTCTAGGGCCCCCGGGGTTTTAGTCATTGACGACCCCAAAAAGAACGCTTACCCCTTAGCCTCTCTGGCCACTGGCCGCGATGAGGTCTTTGTGGGCCGGATTCGGGCGGACATCTCCCACGAGAACGGGTTGACCATGTGGGTGGTGGCTGATAATCTACGTAAAGGCGCGGCCACCAACGCCGTGGAAATCGCGGAGCTTTTGATCCGCGAGCCCGAGTTAGTTAAAGCTGACTGGTCTTAAGCCATAAGGGCCAGTCCATCCACCAAAATTAATTTAGGAGGAATTATGGCTTGGTCCAATCAGTCGAAAGAGTACGCCAAATTGCTGGAGATCGGGCGGCCCCCTAACATCGCCGCCCTTTTTCCCAACTCCAAAGCCTTAATCGTTAGCGGCAAGTTCATTGACCGGGCCCTAAAAGCCAAAGGTCGGGCCATGACCATCGCGGCCAACGGACGGAGCCACCTCATCATTCGCGGGGTTTTGGCCGCGGCCCAAAGGGCCGAGGCGGCCTGTATCGTGGAGATCGCCAAAAGCGAAGGTGGCCACGACTTCTACTGCGCGGTCAACTACTGGAACATGGCCCGCCAGGTGGACGCCTTAGCCAACGAAATGGGTTTAACCATCCCCGTGGCCATCCACGCCGACCACTACGCCATTAAAGGCGACAAAGACTTAGCCCTGGCTAAAGTCCAAGTGCCCACCATGTTTGAGGCTGGGATCACTTCCATCGCCATTGACGCCTCGCATCTCCCTGACGACCAGAACCTTTTAAACTCCATCGCCATTAACGCCTCCATCCCCAAGTGGGCCGGGTTAGAGTGCGAGGTCGGGGAAATTAAAGGGGACGTGGGTCTTTCCACGGTGGAGGACGCCCTCTTCTTGATCCAAGGGCTTAACGCCAATGACATCTTCCCGGATTGGATCGCCTTAAACAACGGGACCACCCACGGCATCCAAGCCTCCTCCGCTGGCATCCAGGTCGAGTTAACCGCCGAGATCCATCAGGCTTTAAAACCCTATGGTCTTTCTGGGGCTCAGCACGGCACCAGCGGCAACTCCTCCGAGCGGTTAAAGCGGATCGCTAAAGAGACCAACACCACCAAAGCCAATGTGGCCACGGCTCTCCAGATGGTCTCCTGGGGCGTGGAAATCGATGACTTTGGGAACGCCTTATTAAAAGACGGGAACTTGGTGAAGGTCCCAGGCAAAGGCATGAGCGAGGAGCTTTGGGCCGAGATGGTGGCTTTTGGGGCCGCCAAGAACTTTAAGGCCGGAGACTTTAAGAGCTTAAACCTGCCCTTTGAGAACAAGATCATGTCCCAACCCAAAGCCATTCGCGACCGTATGGCCAAGGGCGTGGAGGATTTTGTGTATAACCTTCTAACCAACGTCTTCTCCGCCGATGGCACGGCCCCCTTGGCCTATGAGGCCATTTTAAAGGCCGGCTCCTACGATCCGGGCCCTAAGGGAACCCGGATTGAGGATCCTAACGAGTGGACCGCCGAGAAGATTAAGATTAAGGGTCTCTCCTTAACCCCGGATAAAGGGCCTAAGGGCAATTACGATGACTAATTAATCGCCCTTTAACCACCAACCTTTCCCCCAGAACCCCGTAAGTTTAAACTCGCGGGGTTTTGGCGTTTTAGGGGCTTTAAGTTGAAAGAATTGAGGAGAAAGAAGACCGGGTGGGTTAGAAGATAGGTGGTTAAAAGCCGGCTGAGTTAAAAGATAGTTGGCTAAAGGCCAGAAAGCCTTAGGTCAGAGCCATGAGAGTGACTTAGGAGGGTGACTTGGGGGGTGGTTTGGGGCGCCCTGGTTAGCGGCTAGAGACCTTACCAGAAGCTATTAGGGGGTTAGGGCCGTTAGGCTCTAACCCCCTAAAATAAATTGCCCCAAAATCGCCGGAAAAAGCCCTCCGCCGCCGGGAAACCGGGGTTAGGCTGTCCAAGGCTTAAGGGAAGAAAATGGTTAAAACGGGCGATTAGGAGACTTTTTGGCTTTGGTGGTCATCGTCGCTGACCCACAGAGGGTGACGGGTTAGGATGTCAAAACTGGTTTTTAGATCATTGGAAAAATGGTTCTCTAAGGTCATGGAGGGCTTTAAACCGCGCTCGGCTAGGAGCGTTCGGACCAAATCGTAATCAATCAACCCATGGCCAATGGCCAAATGCTGATCCCCATCGCCGTTATTGTCATGGACGTGTAAGTGGGCCAGCTTGGGGGCGGTCTCATCAAGCCAAAAGTCGAGGTTACGCCAATGGTGGCCCATGGCGTAATAGAACCAGTGGCCTAGGTCTAAGCAAAACCCAGAGCGGGGCCCTAAGCTATCCAAAAGGGTCAAAATGGCTTTTGGCGAGTGTTGCTGGGTGTTTTCCAGAAAGAGCCGGGCGTCGGAGCTGTTTAAGACCGCGGACCAGACCATTAAGGAGCGCTCCACCCAGATCTTGGACGGGGTTTGGGCCGGGCCGTTTAAGTTGTCCCGGGTGAAACCGGCGTATTTTTTCTGGCCTAAAATGGAATCGGTCAGGCTCTTATAGTTAGGATGGGCCACAAAATGCTTGGGGTTAAAAAGCAAGGCGTAATCCACGGCGATTAAAAAACGCTCCAAAGCTTTGGGAAAAGTTTCCCCGCGCCAAAAATCCAGCCCTTGATAGGGCAGATGAGCCCCGGTTTGGGGAAAACGCTCCTTAACTAACCGAGCCATGCTTAGATACTGGTCTTTGGAGTAATCGTACCAGTTCCCCTCAAAGTAGATTTCCGGCCATAAGCCTAAACTCTCAATCAGTTTAAAGCGCTCATTGTCTTTGTTGATAAAGCTTAAAGGGAGAGTCGCGTACATCATAGTTTGATTATTATCTCTTTTGCCCCGGCGTTGGTTGGTCTGGGAAGCGGGTCCGTAGGTCTGTAGGTTTGTTAGGTCGGTGGAGCTATAGGTCAGAGGCTGACGGTTTGTAAAGTTTATTAAGGCTTTTTAGACGAAGGGCGGTCTTTAGGAGTTTAAGGCTTTTAAGGCGTCTTTAATGACCGTCCCGAGATCCGCGTCAACCGCGGGTTTGAGGCGGGCCACGGTTTTTTCCGACTCCGCCCGGTTGTACCCCAGGTTGATTAAGGCTTGAACCGCCTCCTCTAAAACCAAGGAGCGCTCTTGGGCCGACTGGTCCACAGGCCCACCGCTCATGGCGGCCAGTTTTAAGGCTTTTTCTTTCAGCTCCACTAAAAGCCTTTCCGCGGTTTTGGGGCCTAAACCCTTAATAGACGCCAAAGCCGGCAGATCTTGGTTGATTAAAATGGTCGCGAGTTTACCTGGGTCTAAAGAGGACAGGACCGTTAGAGCCAGACGTGGCCCAACCCGGGAAACGGAGGTTAAGATGTCAAAGGCCTCCCGCTCAGCCGGGGACAAAAAGCCAAAGATCTCCCAACTCTCCTCGCGAATGACTAGCCGGGTCAAGATAACCGCTTCGTTGGGCGGCTCGGGTAAAGCTAAAAAAGCCGGGATCGCCATCCGGACTTTTAAGCCAAAGCCCGCGACCTCAATGACCGCGAGACCGGCTTTTTTCTCGATTAGTTTACCTCTTAGTTGATCCAGCATTGTCAATAACCAGTGAAATAAAAGTCAAATAACCAAAAAAGTTAGGGGCTTGATTGGGGGCGTTTAAGAGATTAGGGGCTATGGGGAAGCCTTTAAACTCATTCAAGATCCGCTAGCGGGCGAAAAAACCGGCTTAAACAAAGAAAAAGCGGGGCTGATCTGAAACTTAGATAAGTCCCCCGCCACTAAGACCCCCACCGGTCGATAAAACCATGATACTCCTATTAACCTAAAAAATCCATAGTTGATTGGAATTTGGGGTAAAAGAGGGGCTGGGCCAAACCCTGACCTGGGGGCGATTGCGGGAAACGGAAAGATCGGACCTTACCAGAGCGATCTAGCCTTTACGACTTAGTCACTAACGGCAAGCTCTAGCTCTAATCGGTCCAAAAAAGCTCTTTGGCCGCGTTTAAATGGGGTGGGCAACCCACACCCTCGCCCGAAAGGGCCTTAAAGCCTGAGGGGCCAATTTAGGGCCTTTAACAACCTGGTTTGGACGGGACTTTGAGTTATGGCTATGGGTTTAGCTAAGAGAGAGATTAGATTGACTGGAAGCACTGACCCCAAAGGTGGCTTATTCGCGCAGGGCGGTCGGACATCTATAGGTTCATTAAGACGCGTCAGAAATTAAGCTAGACCGCCTTAGGTCGTGACGCGCCTTAGGTTGGAGCCATTGGTTGGCCATTTAATCGATCGGCCAATTTCCTAGCGTAAGGCTAAATGGCCTATAGTTCTGAGCTATTTTAGTAATTTAGATAAGCGCGGCCTTAAACAAGAATCCTTAAGCTTTAAGTTTTAAGGCTCGGCCTTTTAGGGTCGCGGGAAAGTCGCCAAGCCTTCTCTTCTTATTCTGGTTTAATGACCTCAAACTTGGCTAAAACGAAAGTTCGTCTGGCCATGACCAGGGCGACCAGGATAACCGGCTGACCGTCCGCCCTAAAGAAATCAGCGTATTTCTTTCTGACCTGGAGTAAAGCCGCCTCGGCTGTAGGGGTCATTAATTCCCTTAACTTGGCGATATCCTCAACGCTTGACGGCGGGGGGAGACGCTTGCGTTGGGGAGCTTTTTTGGCGGCGTCGAAAGATTTAGGGTCTGGATTGGTCTCAATAGCGTCTAAAGGCGTAAAGTCTGAGTCGCTATAGACCTTTAGTTCGATTATGAAACGCTCGCCATTAGGCCCAACAAAGTGGATGTCCAGAAAGCCGTGGGCCGTAACCAGCTGGGAGTCATACTTCCGCTTGGCCAGGCGGAAGGCCGTCTCCAAGAAAATCTGATATTGACTC
>JAISRZ010000087.1 GCA_031273455.1 Deltaproteobacteria bacterium
TTTTAGCTCTTTCCACTGTTTACTTCTGGATTAGACGGTTCACTACTGAAGGACCTGAAAATACCACGTATAAGAAACGCGGTCGTCCAGTAGGCAGTGGAAAAATGATGACACCCGAAGATGAGTTACTCATTCAAGGTCTCATAACCAGTCCGAACCAGCCACAAGATTATGGTTTAAACTATTCAACGTGGACCAGAAAGGCTATAGCGGAGCTTATCTATAATAAACTCCAGCTAAAAATTTCTGAACGGACAATGAGCGACTACCTTAGAAGCTGGGGTTTCTCCTCGCAAAAAGCCGTAAAAGTCGCCTACCAACGTGATCCTGAGAAGGTAGAACAATGGACGAATGTCACTATTAAGGAAATCAGGGATTCAGCCGAGAAAGAAAACGCTGTTATTTTTTTCGGCGATGAGTCATCTGTTCAAACTGAATCATTTAATGGAAAATCTTTTTCCCCTATTGGATGTACGCCTGTAATCAAAACAACTGGATCAAGATTAAAACTTAACATTATCTCCGCCATATCAAATACTGGGTTGATGCGGCATATGACGTATGATGAGTCTATGAACGGCGTTCTATTCATCACCTTTTTGAAGCTATTGATTAAATCGGCCAGAGGATCCAAGGTTTATTTGGTCGTTGATAATCTTAAAACACATCACAGTAAAATGGTGGCGGCTTTTCTTCAGGAAAATTCAGATAGAATAGAGGTCTTTTATCTTCCTCCTTACTGTCCTGAGCTTAATCCTGATGAGTACCTTAACAACATTATCAAACTGCGTTTTCACGCGCTGCCACAAGTTAAGAATAAAGATGAGCTATCATCTGTAGTTGGTCAAATACTTTTTGATCTTAAGCGAGATCCGAAGTTGATCAGGCGGATCTTCTTAAAGGAGGAAATTCAATATATCTCAAATTAAATTTTTGAATACAGGTTATTCAAAAATGCACGAATTGAGATTTTCAACAATTATCCACCGAGGTAATATACTGTTCTCTCATTGAAGGATATGGAGCGCTAGGGTTAAGAATATTCGACATAGTCCTATCACTTCTCTGATATCTTGTGAACTCTAATGTTGTTCCATACAAATAGTATGTCAATTGGCTCTCATCATTAATTAAATAGTTTGCCCATAACCTTGCGTCATATCGATCTCTTTTGCCCCCATTGCCGTTACCTGAACCTGAACCGTCATTAACCCACCCTCTTTTTGAATTGAGCAGATGAGAAACATATCCAGCGGAGTCCCATTCTGAGTTATACGCTCTAATATTTAAACTTGTCTGCAGTTTATCTGAAATATTATAAGTCCATCGAGCCGAAAAATTCTTCCTATCCCAATCAGAATTTTCTCTATAACCGTCAGAATGAAAAAATTCAAAAGCGTAAACTTGGGCTAACTTTTTGTCCTCTCTAGCGATAATTCCAGTTGCGTTTATATCGTTCCATGATCCATATCTTAACTGAAGTTTTGTGAAATTTCCGCTTTTAATAGATTGAACAGCTATAGTCCCAGCGGCGGACCTTGGTCCATAATAAACTGACGCTGGACCTTTAATTATTTCCACGCTTTCAATCTCAATAGGCATGATCACTGTGGAATCTGTAAAACCAGCCGCATGACCGTTATCATGGAGAGGAATACCGTCAAGATAGAATGCCATATCATTTGTGTCGATAAATCCGCGTATTTGTACCTGAGGAGACATACCGGCTTCTCCAAATTGAACGACACTAATACCTGGACTTAGATTTACAAAATCGGCGGTTTGGTAATAAACACGTTCGTTAACCATCTCATTGGTTAATATTGTGGCGCTGGTTGATTTCAACTCGTCTCGCCTTAAAACGCCACGAATATCAAGTTCGTCCAATGTATACGAATCAGAATCCTCTCCAGAGATGGCCTCCTGGGCCACGCAAATAGTTGTATGCCCAGCCAGCCCAATACAGAACAAAAGAAAGAATATTAATAATTTTTTTGCGCCCATTGTTTCTCCTTATTTCATAAAAACAATAATTATATAATTAATTAAATAGATAACAAATATTAAACAACTATATATAGTTAATAATTATTAAAATATTTATTTACTTACACCTCCTTTTTTGTCTTAGAGCAAAAAAAAAGCCATCCTCCATTGAATTTACATTCTTAGGAGAAAGGCCTTCATGACCAAATTTTGTCGCAAAATTATAAAACAGTTTTTATTCGGGGGGCGATATGTCGCCTCACCCCTTATTTACCGGACTACATCGCCGACAAGGTAGGCCGGTCGGCTGAATGTTATTTCCTAATACAGTAGCACAAATGTGGGCTCTGAATCCACCCATACCACTGAACTCTCTTTCAACTTAGTGAGTCCCAGAGCTTATCCAGCCATATTACATATTATATTACCTGACAAATTTATGAATGTTGTGGCTCTTTGATCGCCTATTAACGCCTTCATTCAGCCAAGACTACAGCGTTCCTGTTTGTTTTAGTCTAGACCATCTTTAATGGCGGAAACTCTAGTCCCAGTAGTTTATCGCTTTTGAGCCATCTTGGCTACAATTTAAACTACTTGGCCAAGCCAAGATCTTAACCTGTTTTTTACGCCCAGTTGGCAATCCCAAAGAAAATTTTATCTAATTATAATCTCTTTATTAAGCTTGTCAAGAAACTTGTAGTTTTTAAAATTTAGGAAAAATCTAGCAAAATCATGATGTTAGCTAATACCTTAAAGTTACCTCATGATTTTTCGCTAATCGTGTTTTTGGCCTTTTATCAATATCTTGTTTCATTTTTTAGGTCACTACCAGTAAAACTCTCGTTCGCAACGCCAAAACAAAAGTAAAGCGCGGTGCCAGATGCGATACACGGCCACCTCTAACCCTGGCGGCTCTGATGGGCTTTGGAAGCCGACTCTATAGCTGATGATATAAGAAATAAATTAAAAACTTATGATGATTTAATCGATGAACTTATTAATTAGCCTAACTAAAGAATGTTCTTTAAATAATATACAACGATAAAATACGCTATATTATCATTATAGAGTAAAAAAAATCGCTAAACTAAAACCAATAGAAAAATATCTAAAGTCTGGCCTCGCGCCTTAGCGGGTGGTGGATCGACCCCAGACGACGCTGGTTTTATAACCTAGCCCCACCCCAATAACTTTAGGCCCTCGCCCTTAAAGGGCCTTAAGAATCTAGGGCGCTAGAGGTTGAGCGATAATCCTCCGTGCGCCTATCCGCTACCCATTTAGCCCCCTGGCCATGGATATCGTCTAGCCCCTAAGAGTTTGGGTCAGAAAGCCATCCCTGGCTAGAGAGCCCCTAAAGGCTGACCAAACCGCGCCCGCCCGGACAAAAAACCATTAACCCCCTAAACTCTTTCCCCGATCCCGGCGCTCATAAACTATTTAATTAAAAAATACCAGTATTATTATATTTTTTAGTTTAATTACGCCTTTTAACTAATGAAAATACCTTTTTCGCTTAAAATAATCAAATAATTTTCCCTACTTTTTCTGGACATTTTCCGTTATAAGACACTAAAATTTTTCATTAAAATATTTAAAATTATGTTATTTATCTTAAAAGTTAAGTTTTTAAATATTTTAAATATTTATATTACCAATATGTTAATTAAACACCAGCCAAAAAGCCCTAGCGCCTCGGCTTAGGTCGTCAAGTTAGCCTCGCCGCGTCCTTGATTTTTCAGAGGCTAGGCGCTAAAGTCACAAAGATTATTTTAGAGGTTGAAGTCACTGGTTATTGGCTTATCCTTTTTATACCGCCCCCAGGGGGAGCTACGCGTCTAACGCTTAAAATAGTTGGTTGGCTCTGGCCCTTTAGTTTACGGGGAATATCGCCGACCCTAGACGCCAAAGCTGAGCTCCTCAACGCGGCGGCGCCTAAGCTTAACCCGCTCTGACCCGGATCGCCTTAACGGGGTTCCTTAAAGGACAATAGCTGGCGTTTTCCGGTATCTAACGTCCTTTCGGGCGACCACCAGATTTCGCTGTAAGGTCCAAATGGCCCAGATTGAGAAATTATCGATCCGCCTAGGGTTTTTTTTGTTTCTAGCCTTAACCTGGGCTCTTAGCCGTTTACCTAGGGCCTTAGCTTTAGCTTTGGGCTCTTTGGGCGGTCGTCTTTTTTTTGTCCTGTTAAGGCGACGGCGGAAGGTGGCTATCGGTAACCTCACCCGGGCCAAAGCCGTGGGGGCCTTAGACGATAGTTTAGACGTCCAATTAACCGCCAAGCGGACCTTTATTAACCTCGGTCGGGCGGCTCTAGAGAGTTCCTACCTCCTGCACCAAGGTTTGGATTTTTTTAAGGGCCACTACGCCATCGTGAGCCCGGACATCGCTAAAGAGGCTTTAGATTTAGGCCGTAAGGAAAACCGAGGCCTTATCTTTTTAACGGCCCACACCGGCAACTGGGAGTTATCCTGTCAGGTTCTCCCCTATTACTTTGACTTTAAAGTCAACGTGGTTGGCCGGTCCCAAGGCCCTTTGGCGGACGCTTTGTTGCGCCGCTTAAGGACTAGAGGCGGGCACGATCTCATCTTCAAGGACGGCGGGGCTGGGGCCATGCTCAAGATTCTCCGTTCTGGAGGCGTTCTAGGAACCCTTTTCGACCAGTCGGCCATGGTTGGAGCCGAAGGCGTTCCTTTGAATTTTCTGGGCCGATCAGCTCTGACCACGCTGGCCCCTCTGAAACTAGCCGCTAAAACCCGGGCGATTGTGGTCCCGTTCTTTAGTCGGCGAGAGGGAACCTTTCATTATTTCGAGATATTTCCCTACTTGACCATCCCGCATCGGGCGGATCACGATTGCCTTTTAGAGGCGACGCAAAAACTTAACGATCTTCTGTCCGAGTTTATTCAAAAATACCCGGACCAGTGGATGTGGAGTCACCGTCGTTGGAAAAACTTAGAGGGCGTCAAGCGCGATCCCCGGTATTTCTAGGCCAAACCTAGAGGAGTCACCGCGAATGAGCTTAGAAGACAACGCTTTCGAAATAACCTTTCTGCCAGATAACGTCAAAGTCCCAGCCGAGGTTGGCGAGACCATCATGGATATCGCCAACCGCGGCCATATCCATATAAACGCCTCCTGTGGCGGCGAGGGCGTCTGCGGACGCTGTCAAATTGAGCTTAGAAGTGGCGAAGTGACGGCCAGCCCCGGGCTTTACCTGTCCGAGGAGGACTTCGCGAGCGGGCTACGCTTGGCTTGTCGAGCCAAGGCCTCCGGCCCAGCCACTTTCTTTATCCCCATTGAGTCTCGGGCTGACGCCTCGTCCTTTAAAAAAGCGGCCAAAGCCGAGGAAGACTTAACCGTCACCGAGCGGGACCCCATGGTTAAGCGGTTTGACCTGGAATTAAGCCCGCCCGACGCCAATGACAACTTAGCCGATCTGGACCGGGTTCTCCAGGCCTTAGCCAACGAGGGCTTAAATGACCTGGACGTAGAGCTGGGGACTTTTAAAAAGGCCCCCCAGACCTTACGCGACGAAAACTTTAAGGTCCGGGCCTCGGTCTACTTTGAGCCCTCTTTAGTTGACCCCAGCCGTCCGGCCTATTCCCGCTTACTTAGCTTATCCAAGGCCAAGTTGGATGAGACTTACTACGGGTTAAGCGTGGACGTGGGCACCACCTCGGTCTGGGTCAGATTAGTGGATTTAGCCACCAACGCCCCCATGCCCTCCATTGGGGATCTTAACGGCCAGATCTCCTACGGCGAGGACGTTATTAGCCGCATAGTCTACGCCAGTAAAGGCGAGGGCTTAAAAAAACTCCAATCCCAAGTCATCGCCACCATTAACGGGCTCCTCGCCCGCTTAGAGGAAACTTACCCCGAGTTTCGGGAAAACCTTCTTTTAATCACCGTGGCCGGCAACACCACCATGAGTCATTTGCTCGTGGGCGTGGAGCCCAGGTATATCCGCTTGTCCCCGTACGTCCCGGCGGTGGCCTCCTGGCCCTCCATTCGACCCAGCTTTTTAGGCTTAGACGTCTTAAGCCACACCGTCATGAAGATCTTCCCCTCGGTCTCCAGCTACGTGGGCGGCGACATTGTCTCCGGGGTTTTAGCCTCCGGCCTTTACAAACGCCCTGAGCTCACCCTTTTTATCGACGTTGGGACCAACGGGGAAATCGTCATCGGGAACGAGGACTGGATGACCTGCGCGGCTTGCTCGGCGGGCCCGGCTTTTGAGGGCGGCGGGGTTAAATGCGGCATGCGGGCCGCCCCGGGGGCCATTGAGATCTTTGATTACGAGCCGGACGTGAAAAGACACCATTTAGGGGTCATTGGCCGGGGAAAACCTATTGGCATTTGCGGCTCGGGTCTCATTAACATCGTGGCCGCCTTGTACCGGGCCGGGGTGATTAGTAAGCAAGGCAAATACGTGGACAACAGCGCCCCTTACCTCCGGTCGGGCGAAGACGGCCTGGAGTACGTTTTATCCCCGGCCAGCGAGAGCGCCGGGGATCGGGATGTCGTCTTAACGGAAATCGACATCGAAAACCTCATCCGGGCCAAAGGGGCCATGTTCTCGGGGTATCAGACGCTAGTGGAGGGCGTGGGCCTAACCATGGGGGACTTGGAAAGGGTCATCATCGCCGGCGGATTCGGAAGCTCCCTTAACCTTGATAACGCCATTGAGATTGGTTTATTACCCAACCTACCTTTGGAGAGGTTCTCCTACATCGGCAACAGCTCCTTAACCGGGGCCACCTTAGCCGTCATGTCCGGGTCCATGTGGCGCTTGGCCCAAGATATCCGGGGACGGATGACCAACTTCGAGCTGTCGGAGACCCCGGGGTACATGGATAAATACATGGCCAGTCAGTTTATCCCCCACACGGACGCCTCCTTGTTCGCCCGGTAAGGCTCTTTAGATAAGCCCTTTTAATTTAGGGCTTAGACGACCGACCTTTGGGGCCTTGGCCTTTAGGTCCCTTAGCTAAAATTTTAGCTAAATAGGGAACTATTGGTCTGGCCCCAAAAATATTTATAAGCTATAATAGGTTAGCTTAGGATTAGCCCCAAAAACGTTCGGATTTGGCCCTAGACGGCCCTAAGGCCTTAAGGCGGGATTTACACACCATGGATAACTCAGACCATCAGCCGGATTTAGCCCAATTAAAAGAGCGAGCCAATTTTTTGGCCCAAGAGCTGACGCGGCATAACCGCCTCTACTTCCAAGACCAAGCCCCCATCATTAGCGACTATGAGTTTGATCTATTGCAACGGGAGTACGATGACCTGGTTAAGGCTCATCCTGACTTACGCCCGCCTAAATCCCCGGATCAAACGGTGGGGGCCCCCCCAGAAGGCTCGGGTCTGCCGGAAGTGACCCATGACGCCCCCATGCTCAGTTTGGAAAAGGCCTTAAACGAAGACGATTTATTAAAGTTTAAGCAAAGGTTAGAGCGCAAAATTGGCCGGGACGGCTATAGTTTTTTCACCATGCCCAAGTTTGACGGTTTGGCGGTGGAACTGTACTACGAAGACCGCCGCTTAACCTTGGCCGCCACCCGGGGCGATGGCTTAAAGGGCGAGGATGTCACCAAAAACGTCCAAACCATCCAGAATATCCCGGCCACTTTACCGGCCTCGGCCCCTACGGGTTTGGTTAACGTTCGGGGTGAGGTCTTCATGGAAAAAGAGGAGTTCGCCCGCTTAAACGCTGAGCAGGAAGAGGAGGGCCTAGACCCCTTCGCTAACCCCCGTAACGCCGCCGCGGGCTCCCTTAAGCGCCTTAACCCGACCAAAACCGCGAAACGGAACTTAAACTTTGTGGCCTATGGGCTTCTAAAGCCCGAAGCCTATAGCCTAACCACTTACGCGGACCTTATCGCCGCCCTTTCCTCTTGGTCCTTACCCATTGAGAAATCCGCCTTCACTGGCCCTCAAAAAACTTTAGAGGCGGTTATTAAAGTCTTTAACGCCCTCCGAGAATCCCGCGAGGACTTGGCCTTTGAGGTGGATGGTTTAGTCATCACCTTAAACGAGATCGCCCGCTGGGCCACCTTGGGCCAAAACGCCCGGGCCCCTTTGTACGCGGTGGCCGCCAAATTTCCGCCCTACTCGGCCCCAACTAAGCTTAAGTCCATTAGCGTCCAGGTCGGTCGCTTAGGAACGTTAACCCCAGTGGCTAATTTAGAGCCAGTTTTATTAAAAGGGGCCTTAATTAGCCAAGCTAGTTTACATAATGAGGAGTTTATTAAGGAAAAAGATATCCGCGAAGGCGATCTAGTCTTATTGGAGCGGGCGGGGGACGTTATCCCTTACATTTCCAAAGTCCTGATTGAAAAAAGGGACCCGGGCCTTAAACCGTACGAGTTTCCAACGACCTGCCCCTTTTGCGGCCATGAGGCCGTTAGGTTAATCGGGGAGACCGCTCGGCGTTGCGTCAACCACCAATGCCCCGCCCGGGTCAAAGCCCGTTTAATCCACTTGGCCAGTAAATACGCCTTGGACATTGAGGGTTTAGGCCCGGAGATCGCCGATCGTTTGCTTAACGCTAACTTACTCCCAGTGGTGACCAATATCTTTCGCTTAAAGAAAACTGACTTACTTAAGCTCCCTAACTTTGGCGAGGACTCGGCCAATAACTTATTAGAGGCCATCAACCGGGCTAAATCCGCCGAGCTTTGGCGCTTTATCACCGGTCTATCCATCCCCACGGTCGGCGAGGTCAACGCGAGGGCCTTAGCCAAGGCTTTTAAGACCTTAGAAGGCCTAAGAAACGCGGTGGCCAGCGCCAAAGAGCCCTTCTTAAAGGCCAGGGACCCCAAGGCCCGGGCCAAGGTGGCCAATAGCTTATACGTGACCCCCAAGACCCTTCAGAGTTTAATCGACTTTTTTGATCTTCCGGATAACCAAGAGCTACTTCAAGACCTTACTGACCCGACTTTAGTCAGCCCCTTAAGCCCCTCCGGCTTTCTACCCTTGTCCGGGGTGAGCTTTGTCATAACCGGGACCTTAAGCGAGAGCCGGACCAAAGTCGAGGAAAGGCTGGAGGGTTTCGGGGCCGAGATCAATTCCAGCGTCACGAAAAAAACGAGCTTTGTGGTCGCGGGCGAAAAACCGGGGTCCAAACTGGATAAAGCTAAAAAGCAAAATATTAGGATCCTGAATGAAGGTGAATTAGCGCGTCTTTTGGACGAAAATTTTTTACAAAGTTTGGAGGGGCTAGATCGGGAGGGAAAACTGGCTCTCTTAAATGGTCGTTTAGCGTAACCACTCTTTCTAGGGCTCGAACTAGATAGTTCTTTTTACCATTAATTTTCCAAAATAAATGTGATTTAAGCGAAATGAAAAGTTATAAAAAGTTACTTATAGCCTTAGCCTTAATTATCTTCTTATGTATTCCAGCTTGGCATTTATTTGGCAAAAACTATTACGCGCAAGAGATGTTTAAGCTGGCCCTTATCCACCTGAAAGGCGAAGGGGTTCCCCAAGACCTACCTAAGGCTTTGGGGTATTTTGAGCGAGCCGCCAATCAAGACCACCTGGAGGCCCAACTCTTTCTGGCGAAAAGCCACTTGGAGGGGGTTATCGTTCCGGTGGATCACCAAAAGGCCATGGAGTGGCTAACTAAAGCCGCCGAACTTGGCGACGCCAAGGCCGAGACCGCTTTAGGCCTCGCTTATTTCACCGGCAAAGGCGTCCTCAAGGACGAGGCGAAGGGCGTTTCGTGGTGGCTTAAAGCCGCGGAAAAAGGGAACGCCGAGGCGCGATACAACCTGGCTTTAGCCTATTTTAACGGCTTAGGGGCCCCGGTGGATCAAGCGAAAGCCGTGGAATTGACCGAAAAATCCGCCGACCAAGGTTACCCTCTGGCCCAGTTCGCCATGGGCCTAAAGTATTCGCAAGGCGTGGGCGGCCCGGTCAATAAAACTAAAGCCCTAGAATGGTTCGAGAAAGCCGCGAAGCAAGGGAACAAAGAATCCGAGTTATACCTGGGTTTGGCCTATGATAATGGCGAAGGGACCATCATCGATAAGGCTAAGGCCTTAGAGTGGTATCAAAAGGCCGCGGAAAAAGGGGTCGCCCAGGCCCAAGTCATCCTCGGTCGGAAATACTATAAAGGGGAAGGCGTGGACGCGGTCGATCTCGCCAAAGCGGTGGATTGGTGGGAAAAAGCCGCGAGCCTCGGGAACGCGAGGGCTCAGTACAACCTGGGCCGGGCCTATTTTCTGGGCGAAGGAGTTCCGGTTAACTACACTAAAGCCGCGGAGTGGTACCAAAAAGCCGCTGATCAAGGTTTGACCGAGGCCCAGTTCAATCTCGCCCTAGCCTATAACTTAGGCCAAGGCGTGCCGGTCGATAAGGCTAAGGCCGTGGCTTTGCATCAAGAGGCCGCCGAGAAAGGGTTCGTTCCGTCCCAATTTTTCTTAGGCTCCTCGTATCGAACTGGCCAAGGCGTTCCCGCCGATCATGTTAAAGCCGTCGCGTGGTTTCAAAAAGCCGCTGACCAGGGGCTAGCCGAAGCCCAGTTAAGCTTAGGTCTGGCCTATAACTTTGGTCGAGGCGTTCCCGTCGATATGGCCAAAGCCTTCGAGTGGTATCAAAAGGCCGCGGACCAAGGCAACGTCAAAGCCCAGTTTAACTTAGGCAATTTGTATTTTCTGGGTCAAGGCGTCGCGGTCGATAAAGCTAAAGCCGTGGACTGGTGGCTTAAAGCCGCCGATAAAGGGGACGCCTCGGCCCAGTTCAACCTAGGCTTGGCCTACGCCAAAGGGAATGGCGTTCCAGTTAACCAAGCCGTGGCCGAGGAATGGTATAAAAAAGCCGCCGCCCAAGGTGAGCCCAATTCCATCCGCGAACTGGAGTTAACCAAGGAAAAAGAGGAAAAGGCTAAAGAAGAGAAAGCTAAGGCGGTCAAACCCAAGCCGAAAAACGCGGGCGCTAAACGCCAAGCCACTAAACGGCGTAGATAAAGCCTTGTGGAGTAATTAGGCCTGACCGAAAATTGGGTTCTTAATGACAAAATTAAGGACAAAAAATGGCGGAGGAACGTTGAGGGCAATGGGAGCCCCTTAAGATCTGGATCAACTAGGCCAAGCTTATCTTCGCGCGTTCAGAACCCCTTTGGGGCCTGAATAAACACTGGATAAATAAAACGGCCAGTCAGTTTATCGTCCACTTTCGCCTCCTTGTTCGGGCGGTTAGGCTCATTAGATAAGCCCTTTAGTTAAGGGCTTAGGTTTTGACCTTTGGGGCCTAGGCCTTTAGCTCTCCTTAGCTAGCGTCTTATCTAAATAGGGAGCTATTTGTCCGGCACCTTAAATGTTTATAAGTTAAAATTAATCTAGCTCCAGATTAGCTTCAAAAACGCTTAATTTTGGCCGTAAACGGCCCATTGACCCTAAGACTGGACACACCCTGGATACGCAGCCAATAAGCTGGATTTGGCCAAATTAAAAGAACTGGCCGAAAAAAAGCTAAAGCGTCTATTGGACGAGATTTTTTGGAAGTTTGGAGGAACAAATTCAAGACGTAAAATTGTCTTTTATATGGTAGTTTATCGTAACTTTTTATCAATAAATACAAATATTTTAGTTGAACAATATGAAAATTTATAAAAAATTACTCATAGCGTTAGCGTTAATTATTTTATTAAGTATTTCAGCTTGGTATTTAGTTGGCAAAAGCTATTACGCTCATGAAATGTATCTGCTGGGTCAATCCTACCTTGAAAGCCGTTGGGCTCCCAAAGACGAAGCTAAAGCTGTGGAGTATTTCGCCAAAGCCGCGAATCAAGGACACGATCTAGCTCAACTACTTCTGGCTAAAATGTACTTCAATGGAGATAACGTTCCGGTCTATCACCCGAAGGCTATGGAGTGGCTTTTAAACTCCGCCAAACAAGGCGATGGCGAAGCTGAGACCATTCTTGGCGATATTTATATGAACGGAAAAAAAGTTAATAAAGACGAAGCTAAGGCTGTGGAATGGTGGCGGAAAGCGGTTGATAAAGGGAACGCCGAGGCTCAGTACTATCTCGCTCAGGCGTATTTTAATGGTCGAGGTGTCGCGATCGATAAAGCCAAAGCGTTTGAGTTGACTCAAAAAGCCGCCGACCAATGGATAACTCCAGCCCAGTTTGCCTTAGGCATGATGTATTCGACTGGCGATGGAGTTCCAGTCGATAAAAGTAAAGCGATAGAATGGTTTCAAATAGCCGCTGATCAAGGAAATGACGAAGCCGAGTTCGCTCTAGGTCAGGTTTACGATTTAGGTGATAGCGTTTTAATCAATAAGTCTTTGGCGCTGGAATGGTATCAAAAAGCCGCGGCTCATGGGAACGCTCAGGCTGCGTTTTCTATAGGTTTGGCGCATTATAACGGAGAATACGCTCCATTCGATTTGACCAAGGCGGTTGAATGGTTTGAAAAAGCCGCGAATCTAGGAAACGCTGAAGCCCAGTACCATCTAGGCCAAGCCTATGAACTTGGCCTAGGCGTTTCGGTTAACTATCCCAGGCCGCGGAATGGTACGCTAGAGCCGCTTATAAAGGGCTAGCCAAGGCTCAGTTCTGTCTAGGCGTGGCCTATGACTTAGGCCAAGGCGTTAAAGTTGATAAGTATATGGCCGCGGAATGGTACCAAGCCGCCGCGAACCAAGGGTTAGCTCCGGCTCAATTTTTACTTGGATCCTCGTATAAAACTGGCCAGGGTGTCGCGGTTAATATGGCCAAAGCCGTTGAATGGTTTCAAAAAGCCGCGGACCAAGGGCATTCCGAGGCTCAGTTCAGTTTAGGGTTAGCGTATAAAACTGGCCAGGGGGTCGCGGAAAATATAGACCAAGCCATTGAATGGTTTCAAAAAGCCGCGGACCAAGGGCAAGCCGAGGCCCAGTTCAGTTTAGGCTCAGCGTATGAGTTAGGTCTGGGCGTTCCATTTAATATAGATCAAGCCGTTGAATGGTATCAAAAGTCCGCGAACCAAGGAGATGTCAGAGCCCAGTTCAATCTAGGTTTGTTGTTTTTTGTTGGGAAGGGCGTTTCTATCGATAAATCTAAGGCCATTGAATTGTGGAGAAACGCGGCTGATCAAGGATTCGCTCCCGCTCAGTTTTTTCTAGCCTCGGCCTATAATACCGGCGTTGGCGTTCTGGTCAACAAAGCCAAGGCTTTAGAATTGTATCAAAAATCCGCGGACCAAGGGATAATTCCAGCTCAGTACGAAATTGGCCTGATTTACGCAATAGGCGATGGCGTTCCAGTGGATGAAGCCAAGGCGGTTGAATGGTGGCTTAAAGCCGCGGAGCAAGGATACGGTAAGGCTCAGCGTATACTTAGTCTGGCTTATGAAAACGGCGAAGGAGTTCCAGTCGACCTGACAAAAGCCCGGGAATGGCATCTTAAAGCCTTAGAGCAAGGTTATTAATATGGCGTAATTTACCTCAAATAAAAGCATTAATAAAATAACAATAAACTTAACAACTTTTGACACAATATTTTAGCCATAAAACGGCGTAGATAAATCCTTTTGGAGTAATTACGCATGACCGAAAATGGGGTTCTTAATGACAAAATTAAGGACGAGGAATGGCGGCGGAACGTTGAGAGCGATGGGAGCGCCGAGGATCTGTATCAACTAGGCCTAGCCTATCACACCGGCCAAGGCCTCGCGGTCAATAAGGCTAATGCCGTAAAATTGTTTCTAAAAGCCGCGGACCAGGGAAACTCTGACGCCCTAATGGCCTTAAGCGAGATTTATTTTTCCGGCGATGGGGCTAAGGTCCATAAAAAAAAGGCGCAAGAATATTTCTTTAAAGCCGTGGAAAAAGGAAACCCGCGGGCTCAAGTTATTGTAGGGTGGTCCCACTATTTTGACGGCTCCGGGCCAGTCAATAAGGCCAAGGCCATTGAATGTTGGAAAAAAGCCGCGGAACAAGGACACGCCAACGCCCAATTCTATTTAGGCGTGATGTGTGAATCAGGCGATGGCGTCCCACTTGACCCGGCCTTGGCCTTTAAATGGTATCTAAAAGCGGCGGACCTAGGAGACGCCAGGGCCCAGTACAATTTAGCCGTTACGCTCGCTTCCGGTCAGGGCGTTCCAGTTGACCAGGCTAAGGCTATGGAATTGTTCAAGAAAGCCGCTAATCAAGGGTTCGCTG